>JAGZLR010000047.1 GCA_018364635.1 Clostridiales bacterium
TGGTGGTCTTGGACAGAACTTTATTAACCCTGCCCTTGCCGGAAGAGCTTTCCTTTTAGCTTCTTATCCAACAGAAATGACTGCTTGGACAGCTCCAACAGGTTTTGCCGGTGAAGCAGTAACAACAGCAACACCACTCTCTTTCCTGAAGGCAGGACAGGTGCCAGATGCTTCTCTTGTTCAGCTTTTAACAGGACAAGTGGGCGGATGTATTGGTGAGACATGTGCGATTGCATTGATTCTTGGTGGTATTTATCTGCTTTATAAAAAAGTAATTAACTGGAGAATCCCTGTAGTTTACATAGCAACAGTCTTTGTTCTTACATTAGTAACAGGCAGAGCTGGTGGCCCTGTTTATGAATTATTTGCTGGCGGTTTAATGCTTGGAGCATTCTTTATGGCTACAGATTATGCTTCTTCCCCAGTCACACCAAAGGGTCAGATCATTATGGGTCTTGGATGCGGTATTTTAACTGCTTTAATCAGAGCATATGGCAGTTATCCAGAAGGTGTTTCCTATTCAATTTTGATTATGAACCTTGCTGTTCCTCTGATTGATAGATTTACACAGCCTAAAATCTTTGGCGCATTACCAAAAGTTAAGGAGGCGAAGAAAGCATGAACACAAAGGAAATCATAAGACCAGCAGCTGTTTTATTGGTTATTACAGTTGTTGCTGGTGGTGTTCTTGGAGCGGTGCAGTCAATTACAAAACCTGCAATTGATGCTCAAAATGCAAAAGCTCAAGCAGAAGCGATGCAGAAGGTTTTTGCAGAAGCAGATGAATTTAAAGCTGTTGAAGGCTTTGCCGCAGATGGTATTGTTGTAGATGCAAACGGTGCTTACAAAGGCGGAGAGCTTTGCGGTTATGTTATTGAAGTAAAACCAAGTGGTTTCGGCGGTGAAGTTGACACTATGGTTGGTGTTGATACAGAAGGTGCTGTCACAGGTCTTGTCGTAATGAGTCATTCAGAAACACCTGGTTTAGGTGCAAAAGCTACAGATGAAGCTTGGGCAGGTCAGTTTGCTGGTATGACAGGTGCTGATTTAGCAGTGACAAAAGATGGCGGAAAAGTGCAGGCCATCACAAGTGCAACCATAACATCTAGAGCTGTCAGTGAAGGTGCAAAAGCTGCCTGTGACTGGGTAGCAGCAAATGGAGGTGCAAAATAATGGCGAATCCAATGAAGACTACATTAAATGGTATGATTACGGAAAACCCAACATTTGTACAGGTTATCGGTACATGTCCTACACTTGCTGTAACAACAAGTGCGATTAATGGTATCGGTATGGGGCTTTCCACTTCTGTCGTTTTAATTTGTTCTAATATTTTTATTTCTCTGTTAAGAAAGTTTATTCCAGACAAAGTAAGAATTCCTTGCTTTATCGTAGTTATTGCCAGCTTCGTAACAATCGTTCAGTTTTTATTACAGGCATATCTGCCATCTCTGAATGCAGCGCTTGGTCTATATATTCCTCTGATCGTTGTTAACTGTATTATTCTTGGTAGAGCAGAAGCCTTTGCAGCAAAAAATAGTGCAGTGGATTCTTTCTTTGATGGTTTAGGAAATGGTCTTGGATTTACAATTGCTCTTGCAGTTATGGGTCTTGTACGTGAATTTATTGGGGCAGGTACACTGTTTGATATTTCAATTTTACCAGCAGCTTTCCCTAAGACTTTAATGTTCATTATGTCTCCAGGCGCATTCCTGACATACGGAGCATTAATGGCATTGTTTAACAAATTCATTATCAAAAAAGCATAAAGGAGGGGAAATAAATGCAGACTATTACACCTAATCTTATTTTACTGGTGTTAGCAGCTATTTTTGTTAACAACTATGTATTATCTCAGTTCTTAGGAATCTGCCCTTTCCTTGGTGTTTCTAAGAAACTGGAGACAGCAGCCGGCATGGGTGTTGCCGTTATTTTTGTTATGACATTGGCTGCTGCTGTTGCAAGTCTTGTTTATAGCCAGATTCTTTATAGATTGAACATTACATTCTTATATAATATTGCGTTTATTCTGGTTATTGCGGCTTTGGTTCAGTTAGTAGAAATGTTTTTAAAGAAATCTTCACCATCTCTGTATCAAGCACTTGGTGTTTATTTGCCTCTGATTACGACAAACTGCGCCGTACTCGGTGTTGCTGTAACAAATATGCAGAGAGGCTATTCTTTCATTGCATGTGTATTTAATGCGTTTGGTGGTGCTTGCGGTTTTGCATTGGCAATCGTTTTATTTGCCGGAATCCGTGAGAGAATTCAGTACAATGATATGCCTAAGGCATTTGAAGGGTTTGCGTCCGCTATGATTACAGCTGGACTGATGTCAATTGCATTTTTAGGTTTCTCCGGTCTGATTAAATTATAATAACAAAGGAGTGACAACAAAATGGACGTTTCAACAATAGTAAATTCCGTGCTCAGCATCGGAGGATTAGGAGTCGTTTTGGGTGCGGGCCTTGGTTATGCCGGCGAGGTTTTTGCGGTAGAAACAGATCCTAAATTAATAGAAATTCGTGATGCTTTACCAGGCGCGAACTGTGGTGCCTGTGGTTATCCTGGATGCGATGGATGTGCAGCAGCTATTTTGGAAGGAAAAGCTCCAGTAAATGCATGTCCTGTTGGTGGTGCTACTTCCGCTGATAAAATTGGCGCAATTATGGGCATTGAAGCAAGCGCAGCAGAAAAGATGGTTGCTTTTGTCAAATGTGCAGGCACTTGTAATGCGGCAAAGAATAAATATGATTATTATGGAATTGAAGACTGTACAATGGCTAGCCAGCTTGCAGGCGGTGGTCAGAAGAGTTGTACTTATGGCTGTCTTGGCTATGGAAGCTGCGTAAAAGCATGTCAGTTTGATGCAATACATATTGTTGATGGAGTTGCAAAGGTCGATCCAGAAAAATGTGTATCTTGTGGACAGTGTGTAGCTGCTTGTCCTAAGAAATTAATTGAGCTTCTTCCAGCAAAGAAGAAGGTAAAAGTACAATGTTCTTCAAAGGATGCAGGAAAAGCAGTTATTCAGAATTGTTCTGTTGGGTGTATTGCATGTAAGATTTGTGAAAAAGCTTGCCCATTTGATGCAATTCATGTCATTGACAATATTGCTGTAATTGATTACGAAAAGTGTAAAGGTTGCGGTATTTGTGCAAATAAGTGTCCAAAGGGTGTTTTAACAGGAAAGAAACCTGCGGCACCTGCACAGGCACAGCCTGAGGCAAAATCTGCAGCTCCAGTGCAGGCAGAAGCAAAACAAGGAGAGTAATGATGACGAGGCTCGGATGGAAATCCGAGTCTTTCTTTTATAAATTGTAAAATAGTGCTATTAAAAATAATTTAATTGAAAGATTAAGATTTTCTTATAAGAAAAAGTCTAAAACACTGTTTACTATTGGAGAAAAAGGGGATAAAATATAAATAAAGAAACGGGGAGGAGATATTATGGGAACATTTTCAATCGTAAAAGGTGATATTGTTAAATCTAAGACGGACGCGATCGTAAACGCTGCCAATACATCACTCCTTGGAGGTGGAGGTGTAGATGGCGCAATCCATAAAGCTGCTGGTCCTGAGTTGTTAAAAGAATGTTCAGCGTTAGGTGGCTGTAAGACAGGTGAAGCTAAAATAACAAAAGGCTATAAATTGAAAGCTAAATATGTGATCCATACACCTGGACCTATTTGGCGAGGCGGAGAGAAAGGCGAAGAAGAGTTATTAAGAAATTGTTACCGCAATTCTCTAGAGCTAGCAGTAAAAAATGAAATACGCACAATTGCATTTCCATCTATTAGTACAGGAGTATATCGATTTCCTTTAGAAGAGGCTGCAAGGATTTCTGTAGAGGAAATTATGAATTTTTTAATGACGCATGACACAATAGACAAAGTGTATATGGTTTGTTTAGATGAGGGAACCGAGAAGATATATAAACATGCCTATAAGGAGTTTACAGAAATTTAAAGCTGTGGATAGTTTTTGAGAAGTCACAAGAAAATAAAATGTTATCCACAATATTTAGGTGAAATTAAGAAGTTATATACAAGTTTATCCACAGATTTAACAAAAATTTGAATCAATTTGTGGATGAAAGCTAAATATAATAAAAGAAATAAAAAAATCCTTTTGAATAAAAAAGGATTTTTTTATTTTATGTAGAATATAAAGAATATAGCAGTATTAGGAACATAATACTGTATATCAAAAGAAAGACCTTGATATATATTTTAAGACGAACATTGTTCGTCGAAGGGAGTTGTTAGTATGCGTTATAATATTAAGGGAAGAAACTTGGAAATTGGCGAAAGAACAAAGGAAAAAATTTCTGCAAAGATTGATCGAATTAAAAAACTTTTTCCTGAGGATACGCAGGTGAATGTCTCCCTGAGTGCTGGAAAACTAGATATGACAGTGGAAGTAACAATCAGTATGGCAAAACGATTGCTAAGAGCTGAGGCGACAGATGCAGAGATGATGGCAGCTGTTGATAAGGTTGTGGATATACTAGAGCATCAGGTAATAAAATATAAGAATCGATTGCGTTCAAAGATGCGTCAAAATATTAGTTTTAAGGAAGAATACGAAAGTCTTCCTCTAAATGAAAGTGAGATTTTGGAAGAAGATGAATCTTATAAAATTGTAAAAAATAAGAAGTTTGTTATGCGTCCGATGGATCCAGAAGAAGCAGTTATGCAGATGGAATTAATAGGACATACGTTTTTTGTATTCCGTGATGCACAAAGCGAGCTTGTTAGTGTTGTATATAAACGGAAAGATGGAACATATGGTTTGATTCAACCAGATTGAAATAAAATCTTATAGATGCAAAAGGCGGAGAGTTCCTCCGCCTTTCTTATTTAGGTGAAACGATAACAGATTATTGGTTTATTTGAAGAAACAAGAAGTCCGATTGCATGAATTCATATTTACTTTATCCTTTTTTTTTAATATAATTTATATAATGAATTAGTCTAATATGTGGAGGAAAGAATATGGCTAGAAAAAAAATTGGCGTTTTAACAGGTGGCGGGGATGCGCCAGGGTTAAATGCAGTGATTTATACATTAACAAAAACTTGTATTATGAAATATGGATATGAAATGATTGGTTATAAATTTGGTTATCGAGGTCTTCATACAAATGATTTTATGCCACTGACGTTAGAGAATACTTCTGGTATTATGCATCGAGGAGGATCTATTCTTTGTAGTTCCAATAAAGATAATTTATTTGATTATCCAGTGATTGAAAATGGAGTGAAAGTGAGAAGGGATATGTCCCATATTGCTATACAAAATTTGAAGAATGATGGCGTAGATTGTTTAGTTGTTTTGGGTGGAGACGGTAGCTTAACTAGTGCTCGTGATTTTGCCAGAAAAGGAGTAAACATTATTGGTGTGCCAAAAACTATTGATAATGATTTATCAGCAACAGATCAGACTTTTGGATTTGATACAGCTGTTAACATAGTTACAGAGGCTTTGGGTAGAGTACATACAACAGCGGAAAGTCATCATAGAGTAATTGTAGTGGAAGTTATGGGAAGAAACGCTGGATGGATTGCTCTTCATGGAGGTATTGCTGGGTCGGCAGATGTAATTTTAATTCCAGAAATACCATATACTATTGATAATATTGTAGCTAAAATTAAAGAACGGGATAGACGAGGAAGACTTTTTTCTATTATTGTAGTATCTGAGGGAGCCAAAGAAGTTGGCGGAGAAATTACAGTGAATAAGATTGTAAAGGACAGCCCTGATCCAGTTCGATTAGGCGGAATCGCCGCAAAATTATCTTATCAATTGGAACAGATTATTGGGGAAGAGCATGAGATTCGTCCAGTTGTTTTAGGGCACACCCAAAGAGGAGGAGATACTTCTGCTTATGATAGAATCCTATCTGCAAGGTATGGATCTTTTGCAGCAAAAATGATTGAGGAAGAAAAATATGGAAACATGGTTTGCCTTAGACATGGTGAAATAGGATATGTACCTTTAGAGGAAGTTATTGGACAGAATAAATATGTGCAGCCAAATAATGAATTGATACAGGTTGCGCGTGATTTAGGAATCTCTTTTGGTGATACAGAAGTGCCGTGGAGAATTTAAGTATTGAGAGGAATTGCCATGTTTGAACAAAGGAAATTAAAAAATAAGATACGCAGTATAGGCGTGATGGGGGGGACCTTTGACCCGATCCATTATGGTCATTTGGTGACTGCTGAGACAGTATGGCGCAAATTTGGAGTAGATTTGATGTTGTTTATCCCAACAGGGCATCCTCCTCATAAAGATTCTCATATTGCAGATACACAGGACCGTTTTACAATGGTGTCTTTGGCAATTGAGGGACATCCGGAGTTTGAGGCTTCTAATATAGAGATGGTTCGTTCAGGCAAAACATATACGATAGACACAATTAAAGAGCTATATAAGATCTATGGCAATAGCTGCCAAATTTATTTTATTACAGGGGCAGATGCCATATTACAAATATTTACATGGAAAGACTCAGATGAGCTTTTGACTATGTGTGACTTTGTGGCAGTGACACGTCCTGGTTATCAAACTAAAGAAATAATAAAGAAAATTGACTATATTCGTTGTCATTTTAAAAGTAATATTCATTTTTTAGAGGTACCAGCCTTGGATATTTCATCAACAGATATTCGCAGTAGAGTAAGGAATGGCTGGTCTATTAAGTATTTGCTTCCTGAAAAAGTAGAAAGTTATATTTATCAGAGAAAATTATACCATAATCCTATTTTTAACGGAGAGAATCATATGTTAGATTTTATGACAATGCAGGAGAAGCTTCAGTCTTCTCTTTCTATTAAAAGATTCATTCATACGATGGGGGTTGCTGACGAAGCTGTGCGTCTTGCCGAGATTCATGGAACTGAACATGAAAAGAATTGCGCAAGAGTGGCTGGCTTATTGCATGATTGTGCCAAGGATTATCCTCAAGAACTGAAAAAACGACTTTGCAAAGAGTACCATATACCATTGGACGATTTTATGAAGCAACAAATTGATCTAACCCATCAGTTTTTAGGTGCAGAAGTTGCAAGACGGGAATATGGTGTAGAGGATGAAGATATATTAAATGCTATCCGCTATCATACGACAGGTAGAAAGAATATGTCTATGTTAGAAAAAATTGTGTTTATTGCTGATTATATAGAACCAAACCGAGAAAAGTTTGAGGGCTTGGATGAGGCAAGAAAACTTGCTGATTACAATTTGGATATGGCAATGAAATATATTTTAAAAAATACGATCACATATGTAAAAGAAAGAAACAGGCCTCTTCATCCGCTATCTGTAGAAGCCTATGCGTATTATGACGGAATGGGGGAGGAACAGAAAAAATGACATCATTGGAAATTGCTCAAATTGCAAAAAAGGCCTTAGATGATAAAATGGGTATGGATATTCAGGTGCTTGATATATCAAAACTATCAAGTGTCGCAGACTACTTTGTTATTGCTTCAGGCAGTAGCAAAAGTCAGTTGGCAGCTCTTGCTGACCATGTAGACATGAAACTTGCAAAACAAGGTGTTTATGTGAATCATGTAGAGGGTGTTCAAAGTGGTTTATGGCTCTTGATGGACTATGGCAATGTAATCATTCATATATTCCACAAAGATCAAAGAAATTTTTATGATCTAGAGCGTGTGTGGGCTGATGCTCCGCGGATATAAGAACTCCCTCTGTTTTCTTTTACAGGAAGACAGAGGGAGTTTTGTTATCTGCGATTATTTCTTTTATTTAAACTAGTCTGACGTTCGTTTGACTGTTTCAACCATTCTTTCATTTTATCTTCAAAGTCAGAGTTAGGTGAGGTTGCTGTTGTCTCTTTGTCTGTAGGTTTACTAGAACGATTATCGAAATTATTTTTTTGATCACGACTGCGGTTAAAATTTGATGGACGTTTTGGTTGAGGAGGAAGAGCTTCTTTCATTGATAATGAAATTTTTCCAGACTCTTCATCAATAGATAGGACTTTCACTTTTACCGTGTCTCCTACATTGACATGATCTGTAATATTCTGGACGAAGTTGTTAGCGATCTGTGATATATGCACCAGACCTTGACTACCGTTTTCAAAAGCGACAATTGCGCCAAAAGGCTTTACACGGACTACTTTGCCTTCTACAATGGTACCTGTTTCTAATTTTTCTGACATTAATAAAAACACTCCTATATTATATTTTGTAAAAATTAATTTTTTATAATTCTATGTAAGAGGCTTCCATTATAGCATAATTCCGTGTAAAATACAAACAGTTTCAATTATGAAATATACGGAGGATTTAAATTATATGAAAAAAAACGAACAAATACAGCTTGAAATACAGGATAGAAATTTTCCGAACAAGGGATTAGCTTCCTATCAAGGATATAAAGTGGTGGTAAAGGACACGCTTCCAGGGCAGATTGTGGAGGCAAAAATAAAAAAGAAAAAAAATGGCGTTGTGGAGTGTAGCCTGCAACAAATTGTAAAAAAAGCTGATTATGAGATAGATCCAGGTTGCAGTCATTATGGAACATGTGGTGGATGTGCATACCAGACATTGACAAAAGATAAAGAAATGAGCCTAAAAGAAAGTCAAGTACGAAAACTTTTAATGGGTGTTGGTGTCGACGAATCTTGTTTTGAAGGTATTATTGCAGCGCCGAACTGGACTGGATATCGAAATAAATGTGAGTTTTCTTTTGGAGATGAACAAAAAGACGGCGATCTTGCACTCGGTATGAGAAAAAAAGGTAGTTACTATGAAGTGGTTACGTTAAAGGATTGTAATATTATTGATAAAGATTATATAAAGATCATACAAGTGACGTTGGATTTTTTTAGAAAAAATAAAGTACCATTTTATCACAAGGCAAGGCATGATGGAGTTCTACGCCATCTTGTTGTTCGAAAAGGTACGTTTACAGGAGAGATATTGATTAATTTGATTACGGCAAATGAAAATTGTTTTTCCATAACGGATTATGTAAATACTTTACTTAGTGAAACATATGAAGGAAAGATTTGTGGGATTTTACATACAAAAAACAATAGTATTGCAGATATTGTACAAAGTGATTACACGGAGGTTGTATTTGGTCAGGATTATTTCAATGAAACCCTTTTAGGCTTAAAGTTTCGTGTAACTGCATTTTCATTCTTTCAGACAAATTCAGCTGGAGCAGAGTTACTTTACTCTATTGTGCAAGATTATGTTGGAAATACAAAAGATAAAATAGTATTTGATCTATATTGTGGAACAGGAACGATCTCCCAACTTTTGTCGTCTAAGGCAAAGAAAGTAGTAGGAATAGAAATTGTCGAAGAAGCAGTAGAAGCGGCTAAAGAAAATACAAGGACAAACCAAATAGAAAACTGTGATTTTATTGCAGGAGATGTGTTAAAGGTAGTAGATACTTTAGAAGATAAACCAGATATTATTGTGGTGGATCCTCCACGGGAAGGGATTCATCCAAAAGCAATTGGAAAGATTATAGGTTTTGGCGCAGATGAAATTATTTATGTTTCCTGTAAACCGACATCACTAGCCAATGATCTGCGAGAGTTTATGAGTGCAGGGTACCAGGTAAAAAAAGTAAAAATGGTAAACCAATTTCCGCGAACTGTGCATGTTGAGACAGTATGTTTATTGTCCAAACTTAATACAAAGCAACATATCGAGGTTGAGATCAAGATGGACGAGCTGGATTTGACTGCTGCGGAGAGTAAGGCCACCTATGATGAGATCAAAGCCTATATGTTGGAAAAGCACGGTCTGAAGGTGTCCAGCCTGTATATCTCCCAGGTCAAGCGGAAGTGCGGGCTAGATGTGGGGCAGAATTATAATCTGTCAAAGAAAGAAGACGCGAAAGTGCCACAGTGTCCGCCGGAAAAAGAAGCGGCAATTATGGATGCACTAAAGCATTTTCAAATGATTTGAGTTGTAGGCACAATTACCCTTTACTCCAAGAAAAAATATAGCGCAGCCCACCAATCAATAATAATTGGTGAGCTGCGCTTATTATTTTGGCATGTAATCAGCCTATTTTATTGAATGCTGTCAAGAATCTTTTGTACGGCATACGGCTTAGCGTACTTGATATAAGCGTCACTTACAAAAATGGTACCGGTAGCTTGCGGTTCAACCCACATTGCGGGGTATACAACAACCCTTTTTGTATTTCTTCGTCCACTTGCAATGATTTCACCATCAGAAGTAATCTCGCAACCAGATTGCTTAAGAATATTTACCAAAGGCATTATCATCTCTATCTGTGTCTCTGGCTTGATTGGCAGCGCATTTATCCCATCAACACCCCATTCAAGAAGTTGAAGCGCAGCAAAACGATCAAGCATACCATGTACATATTGATTCCTGTAATGCTTTAGACATTTGGAGCACGCAGATCCGCAATTGCAAGAACTTAAAAGTTCCTTCATATCGGCGAGCAATTCAGCAATCGCATCAGCTACGCTGACAGCATACCCGGCGCCACTTGAAAGGCTGTCATAAAGATAAATATCAACATAAGAGGCTTCAGGACCAGTTCTAAGACGATAACCAGTAACAAGTTCGGTAAATTCAACATCAAGCTTTTTGCTTGCCACAAGTCGCAGCGCTTCAGCTAGGGATTGTGCAGCTCGATTAAGCCATGGATTGTCGTTTCTTCTGACATCAATGATCCTGTCGTCAATTGTGAATTCGAGAACTAACATATCAGTTATAAAGTCATAGCCAAGATTCACATTAAAACAGTTGCTGTGGCGACATCTACTTCGAGCATACTTCGACTTGTATGGTCTGTTAATATCGTTTAGAACAGAAACATCATCACCCGGCATAGCAGCTCCACAGTCCTTGCAGACCATAAAACCTTTGTCATCTGATCCTTTGTTCAGCATGATAATGCGTTGGTTTGTTCGTGAAGCAATCCGTATGTTTTTACAGCCTGGGGCAAGTTTCATTTCTTCAGCCTCGGGGAGAGTTGAATAAAGAGGCTGCTGTACAGCAGTGTATTCTTCTGATAGCTGAACGTCTGGTATGGATTCAGCATTTCTTGGCGCAAACCCCCAGGGGCGCATCATTTCGCGGGTAATCTTCAGATCGCTATTCCCACAAAACGGACAACGCTTAGTTTTCTCCTCCATCAAGCCGAACCACCCACACTCAGGACACGAGATGACCGGCTTTACATAATTGGGGTCTTCCGTGTAAGCACGTGCCGGAGTTAGAGATTGACCATGACGGCGTTCGCTTCCAGGATAGTAGAATCCACCAATCTGATAGGTTTGTTTATCTACAACAATTGCTCTACCAGGAGCATATTCGCCAATAGCTACATCCAGACCACGATCAACCTCGTAAAGAATCTTTCCGTATGCATCTGGTATGTAGGTACTTACGACATTCTTTGGAAAAGAATATGTTGGGATAATTCCTTCTTCATAGAGAGCATCCAGAAGAATCTTTGCTTCACCTTCCTTAGCTCCTTCTTCTACTCCAAAAAGTTCGGGATGCGTCTGACATTTTTCTTTAAGTGTATCGAAAGATTTATTCAGCTCATCCTCAAACACTGAATAGTGAAATGGTATTCCGACTGGTAGAAGGAGCTTGTCTTTATTTGCATTGTAAGAAGCAAGATAACTCTTAAAGTCGTCAAGAAAGTCGTTTAGGAAAACGGCTGCTGTAACTGTATCAAGGCTCATGTGGTTTTCCGAAAGAAATTCTTGGAGAATAACCATAGCCAGATGACGTTGGAGGAGCTTTTCACTTTTTATATCAATCCAAGGCTTGCGAGGGTCTCCGCGGAACATAGGAATTGGATCATTGAAGTACAAGGTATCATGTGGACCATCTTCACAGAAAGTAACAATGGTAGACAAACTAGATCCACGTCGGCCAGCACGCCCAGCTCGCTGCTGGTAATTTTCACGCATGGGCGGAATATTGCGCAAGCCGACCGCGACCAGGGAGCCAATATCAATACCAACTTCCATGGTGGTTGTGCTGCTAAGGATATCAACAGGTGTTTCACCATCTTGGATTAAATCTTGGAAGCGCAATTCATATTGTTCGGTTTTACTCCAAAGATCATCACGTTGGTCTTTATGTGAGAGCTGCGCAGTATGTTCCTCGGTGTCAATTACATGAATCGGCTCACCTTGAAGCGCATCAGCTACCGGCTTTCTCCAGAAACCAAGTGCCTCGTATTCACCAGATTTCATTTCATGGATATGAGAAGATCCGCAGCTTGGACATTTACCTTTCAGCGTAAAAGGAGTCAATTCAGAGCATTGTTCACATTTGTACCATACATGAGAAGTATCAAAACGTGGTTTTACTCTAGAGAGATCAATATATAATTTCCCATTATCAGGCTGCGCCGAATCAAGAAATTCTTCCTTTAACACTCGTTTCCACGCCATCTCAGTTTCGTTCCCGTCATGCCATTCCATGATCTCGCGGATAGTTTTTGAGAATCCCCAATCTTTATCAAGCCCGTAGCCACCGTAATTGGGGCGGACTTTCAACCGAATTGTGTCACTAATTGTATGGCCGATAGCTGTAGACATATCGCAAATTGATAGTATCCAAGCATTAAAAAAGTCAATAAACTCCTCATCAGTAACCGTCACATTATTCTCTTCGAGTGCATCTACAGCATCAAAAAGAGCCTGGTCTGTAGGTTCAATCCAGCTTGTGGCCGAGTCATATAAGGTGTTATAGCCACCAGCAAACAACCGCAAGAGATATTCCTGCATCTGAACAGGAGCGTTTGCAATCGTGAATCTTGGGGCATACTCTCGCCCTCGTTTTACACAGCGATTGTAGTTATTCAGTGCAGCGGTACAATCTTCAGCAAATTTTATCCGTTCAGGCCCATGAAAAATTTGTACATGATGCTGACCAGCGACAAGGCAAAAATAATCATACAGCGAATTCATTGACTGCTCAACCGTTTGTTCTTCCATCGTTTTGATGGCGATTGCAAATAATTGCCTTGCAGCAGATATGTCCGAAGCCTCTGACATATCTCGAGCTAGCTTTGCTGCTCGCTGACGACTGTCCGAAAACAGCAAGACTTTACGTCCCTCGTTAGGAAACCGATCCGGATCATTATCCTTTCCTGGCACAGCAGGTTGCAGTTGGAACTGCGCTTTGATCAGGTTGAAGAAAGATTGATTGCCTCGAGTGTTAAACGAAGTGAGTTGTGATGTAGAAAGCTGATGCCTGCAATGCGGACAAGTCGGGAATGTAATAATCTGCGGTCTGCCTTTTGCGGAGTAGTTGCAATAGTACAGCTTTCTAATCCAAGGTTTTCCAGCGGATGAGTCATCTGTGAAGTTAATAAATCCGCTTTTAACATCAAGATAGCAGGGGCGAATAGCATTTTTACCCTGCTTTGCAGGGAGCTCAAAATCGTCAGTTGGGATGAACAGATGTATTTCTTTCATCCTGCGATCCATTAACTGACCGGGATAATGCCACAGATATACATTTCCATGAAGCCCCGAGTCATCTTCAAGAACATAGCCTTTGAAGAACAGCGCACCACAACGTCGATCATTATAAAGTTCGTATACAACACTACCACAATGTGGACAAATCAAATTACCATCCGATAAGTAGATTTCTCCTAAAGTGAGTCCGCCTTCCGAGTGAGAGCAACTACAATTGGCGTTGGTACAGGCATATACCCCCGAAATACCTTTGAAGAGCATGTGCATACGTGCAGGGAAAAGGACAGAACCTTTAGCGTTTTTTGCAAGCGGTGCAATTGCTAAAAGGACACTAACCGCCTTGAGCGCATCCTCTGGATTGAGCTCCGGGAAGATACCAGAAGAAAGTTCTCCAAGTGATACTGCATTTCCGCGACAATTCTTAATAAGCTCATGGAACGGACGGTAATAGACAAGATTTTCGTACATCCAGTTGTATACTGATTCCAAGGATGTAATACCAGAATCAAATCCGTCTAATTGTCTCCAGAATGACAAAAGCGCAGAAAGTTTCACTTCATCCCTGTCTTCAAACTGACCAGGATCTGAGTTTAAGAGGAGCTTGGCGGGAATATCATATTTCAACTGCCCGTCAATCACCTCTCTCTCACCCGTCAAGTAACAGAACCGTGTTGCTGTGTCGGAAGCGGTAAGTTCATTTGCAAACTTCATTACGGAATCAACGTCTTGTTGGTCTTTGTTGGGCATACTTGCAGTAGTGAGTATAAATTGCACACGATCACGACTGATACCGAGTTTATGGAACAGTCTGCGAATCAATAAAGCCACTTCACCGCCGGATGAACCACGGTACATATGAGCTTCATCTATAACAAACAATAATTTATTCTCACTGTCTGAAGCCAGCCATTCGCGTGTATCATTCCAGATTTTTTGTTCTCTGGGACGCAATAGCATGTATTCCAACATAGAATAGTTTGTAATGAGAATATCCGGGCAGAATTGCTGCATTTCAAATCGTGTGATCAGCTCTGCATCATCATCGTTTGGAATATGTTTACTCTCATGCATCCCTTGAAGGAACTGATTCATATCAGCCTTTGCAGGTATCTTTCCCTCTTTGAGAAGGTGATTGAAAAATTCTTTTTCAGAATCGCTTTGTGGGAAAGACATTCTTGCTAAAGTTTTTTCCAGTTTTCTGTCTTGTTCAGTGGAGGGTTGAACTCCAGGATATGGGGTTCGGCCAGTATACATTCCAAACTGAGGACGACGCGCCCCAGTACCACAGGTATTCCGGAAGATTTTGATAAACTTGTTGTCAGGATCTCCGATCATTCTTCTAAGGCGGCTAACTTGGTCTGAAACCAAGGCGTTCATTGGGTACATAATAATTGTGCGAACTCCTCGTTTCGCCCACGATTCCTTGGAATTCCTTGCTTCGGCTGCCATCTTTGCAAGGAGAGGCCACATAAAACACTCAGTTTTACCGGAACCGGTGCCAGTCGAAACAAACAAGTTTTCTCCTCTGGTTGCAGCTTCAAGCGCCGATATCTGGTGAGCAAACGGAGAAGGGAATACTCCTATACCAGCCTTTGCTAACTGCAAGAAATACTCTTTCATCCAACTCTCGAGGGATGCTGTTTCAATACCGTTTTGTACTGTAACATATGCCGGAGAGGACTCGATAAAAGGTCTTTGGTAAAGCAAGCCTTCATCGTCAATATGATTGTTTAGGGCTGAAAGCAAAATCGGGGACTTTCCGAAATACTGCGACTTAATATAATTTTCTAGTTCCGTTCTCAACTGTTTATGGACAGAATTAGCTCCATTGGGCATCAGGTTATCCCTCCTTTGAATTCATATCCCTCATCAGATAGAATATTTTTAATGGCAGCAAAAACTTCTACAGAGAGCTTCCGCCTGAAATTACATGGAAGTGATGTACATACCTCAGGCCAGCTGTAGCACTTTAAAAACTCCAGTTCGCGTGGCGGAAGCAAATAATTCATACGGATATGAACTAAGGGTCCATCCTCAAAGTACTCTATCGGCGGTAATGTTCCATAGTTCGACAGACAGGCACATGCGAGTGTTCTGTAGTTGTAATTTTCCACCTGCCATTGAGGAAGTGGGCTGACCTCCAGTGCAGCGTCAACATAGCGATAAAGATAATACAGCTGTGAACCCTTCATACCGGTTCGAAGAATTGAAACTACACCAGTTCTGTCCGGTTCATTTACCCAGTAACTATAGGTAAAGGGAGAGGTTAAGCGAAGATACTCTGTGCCAAATTCAAACAATGGATTCGCCTCCCAGGAAGCTGCAGAGAGAGTCGTTTGCCACAATGTTTGTAAATTCTCTTGTTCAAGGCCAAACATTGTTTTTATATTATGGGAGAGTGCTCCACCATCCCGCTTTGAATAAAATCCAATGCCAGATACGCAGGAGATATTATCCAAAGCAATGCCTCTTTGAAATAAAATTCCCTCAAAGTGTTCTTCACGCTTTTTTGATGGTGCTATCCGATTCGGGCGGTGATAAACTACGCCTGCACTCAAAAATTGATTTGCGATTTCCTCTTCAAGTTCTCCAGAAATATACGGAAAAGTTCCAGAAAGTTCCGGATATAATGATTTGTAACTGCCGAGTACACTGCGAACTCTTCCTTTCAGGTGCACAATAGAGATGGGTTCTTCTGCGTCATCCCAGAGGGAAGCATATGCCATCATTCCACAGATGCTATAAACAAGACGGGTTTTCCATTCATCCTCCGTTTCCTGGGTTCCTCTAAGGATGTGGTATTGTCGTGATACTTTTGAGAGAAGTCCGTTATACTTATCCATCAGTTTTCCCCTAACACATGCTGGAGATCACGCTTGAGATTTTTAGAAACTACGATGCCCTTCTGCTGATCTACGAC
>JAGZLR010000048.1 GCA_018364635.1 Clostridiales bacterium
AACCTGGAAAATAGTTTTGTGAGAAATTGATAAACCCATCCATTGAAAAGGCAACTGCCGCAGTAATTTTATTATTGGTAAAATTAATATCATTAATTTTATATTTTAAATCACTATAGTCTTTATTTTCAAGTTCTGTCGTATAAGTATTTGAAACAAAATCATAATTTGATACATTATTATTATTTTACACCCAAACTCCTAAAATTGGAAGAAACTCTTATCTCTGATTTAAAAATAACAGAAATCGAAGTCCATATTTTGTCCCTACACATAAAACCGCTTACATGCCATTCCATATGTCTTATACATTGATGAATCTTGATAGAATGAGAGCATGTAAAAATTTAAGGCAATCCTTACGGATATGTACTTCCTTGCCAAACTCAGACAGTACTTACGCAACACTTAAACAATTTGACGACAAGAAAGAAGTCTAATACATTATTACTGTTATAAATAAAGTTTACAGAAATTTTGCAAAAGAATACTTTCCAAATGTCACCATTTTGGTCGATAAATCCAATGCTATACCGTTATACAGTATAAACTATTTGAAAACGTCTGGTAGGTAAAGGATGCAGAAACAAATACGTCCTTCAAAGCATATAATTTTAAGCAAAGCAAAAAGCTGATATTGGCCCACAAAAATAAATTTAACAAAAAAGGCTTCATGTATTGAAAATCATATTACTGAAATCACAGAATTTAGCTATTACTTACTATTTGAAATAATTATTTTATCGTTTATAGTATCAAAAACATAAAATGATAGGTGATCCATGCCACAAATGCCAGCAAGAGGAGCAGAATAAAGGACTAGATAACAGATTACACTCCAATCTCATCCAATGCATAGCCAAAAAATATTATTAAAAAATCGAATTAACACTCACAAAAACTTTGTTCGTTTTTTTACGGTCTCTCATTTTCTCTATAAAATTTTTTCAGGAAAACAAAAGGCGCCATATGCAGATTGGTCGCAAGCATAAAACGCCTTTTTGACTTTATATTAATGCCAAGACAAAATCTGAAGCTGCATAACTATAACTCCGCTTACCAGCGGATGACCGAAATTATGTCACTTGTCAACCCATTTTGAAACATTGGTTAAAGATATATAGTAAAAATATTCTCCCCCAACGCTATCCGTTAAAGAATAAGTTGATTTTATTCGGCATATTGCCCCCTGTGCAATTAGCTTTTCCAGCATCAATCCTTTATGAGTTGAACTCATCTATATAATCAATGATTTTCTTCATCCAGGGATTCGCCATTTTTAGTTTTTTAGTAGTATTAACTTTTTTGCCCTTCAACCACTATTCGTCTGTTTTTACTCTTCCTCCAATTTGCATAAGGTTGGGATAAGTATGCCCTGCGAGCCTGGTTGCCCCTTGGCGTAAGCTCAGTAGTCGAATCATGTCGTTGCATTGTTCTTTTCAAAAAAATATGAGTATTGAAATATCTTAATTTTGGTAAAATACCAAAATCAAAACTCCCTGTGAAACCAGGAAGCTTTGATTTTCGCATTTATAGAAACGATAGTGTTTCTGCCAGTCTTTCTTAGTATTCCTTCTCAATGATTCTTTGTGTCATTACTGTTCCGGACTTAAAGTGTATTTCCATTTTTTGCTCGTTAATTACATGAATTGTTTTAATTAAACTTCTTACAAGGCTATCATCGTATTCACTTAATTCATGCTTGCGCTCTAAGAAGCTATATACTTTTTCCATTTTCAATTTCTGACTTTCCTCATCACCTCGGTTCTTTATCCGTTCAATGCGTTCTCTTCTGATCTCATCAATCTTTCGGCTAATTATTTCATATTCTTCTTGCTCATCCGTAATGTTGTTATTTTGAATGAGCTCCCTGATTTGTTTTTGAAGTTCTTTCATATCGTCATTGCATTCTTCTCTGTATTCTAAATCTGTCTGTAGTACAGTCATTACATTTTCCCTAAAAGTATCCATAAAAGCATCCTTATCTCGTATGATTCTATTCAGTGCTTCTAAAATGCTTTCATGCAGTCTTTCCTCATCCAATGTTGGAGAGTTTTTACAGTAAGTTTTTCCATATGTCAAACGATTGCTGCATCTCCATACTGCTTTCTTATCTCCATACTTTGCTCATATTTGGCGTCTATATGGTCGCCCACATTCACCACAGACCAAAATTTCTGTTAATGCATACTTGCCGCTGTGTTTGCTTTTTCCTTCTTTATCTCTATTTCCTGCAGCTAATTTTCTTAGGGAATTCCTTCGAATTCTTTCTTCCCTCGCCATATAAAATATTTCTCTTGATACAATTGATTCATGTGAATTCTCAACATAATACTGTGGGAGGGCACCTACATTTTTTTCTCGTTTTTTTGTTAGGAAATCTCTGGTATATGTTTTTTGTGACAACATATCTCCCATGTACTTTTCATTTTGTAAGATCTTATCAATGACGCATGGATTCCACACTGTGTTTCCTCGAATCGTTTTCTTTCCTTGTGCTGTCACATCCTTTGCTATGACACAACTACTTTTTCCTTCCAGATACTTCATAAATATGTATCTAACAACCGCTGCTTCTTCTGGTACAATATGCAGTTTCCCATCATCACCTTTTTGGTATCCAAGCAAGCGGCTGGTATTCAGTCCGCCTCTTTCATATTTCTTTCTTAAACTCCATTTTACGTTTTCACTGATATTTCTGCTTTCTTCCTGAGCCAAGCTGCTTAGTATCGTGATTAACAATTCTCCAGCAGCTTCCATGGTATTGATCTGTTCTTTTTCGAAGAAGATAGGTATATTTTTTTCTTTCAGTAATCGGATATGGTATAAGCTGTCTACTGTGTTTCTCGCAAACCTACTTATGGATTTTGTCAGAACCATATCTACCTTGCCACTGACACAGGCATCGATCAGGGCATTAAAGTCATCCCTTTTTTTGGTGTTTGTAGCTGATATGCCATTATCTGCAAATATGCCAGCCATTTCCCACTTTGGATTCTGCAGTATGTAATTTGTGTAATAACTCACCTGTGCTTCATAACTGGTAGCCTGTTCCTCGCTGTTTGTACTTACACAGCAATAGGCGGCAACCCTTAACTTTTTTTCAGTTTCTTCTATTTTGCTCTCTTTATTTTTAGGCTGAATAATTTTCACCTTTGTTTCTGACATAATATCTCACTCCTTTACTTAATTGGTATCCTGATTTCTTTTCCATTCTTAAATACATAAGTCAAGGCATTTTCTTTATATACAATCACCCTTTTAATAAACTCTTTAAATACCTGTTCATCAAACTTTGTTACACTGCTCATCTGCTCTAATCTTCCGCACAGTTTTTGTGTATAGTAGTCATAGGTGTTTTCTTGTGTATTTAAATACTTTAGTGCCGCACGTTTTAGTACTAACTGAAGCAGCTCTTGCTGGCCATATTCTAATTGTTTCACAACTTATCTTTGTTCGTTCCAATGTTTCCACAATGGGATACAGCAATTCTTTATATGAATTCTGCAGTTTATTCCACATAGTAACAAATCCATCTTTAATAGAATCTTCATCTACTGCCTTCATTGAACAGTATTCTTTTGATTCAATATGCTCTTTGCAGCACCACTGATATTTTTTAATACCATTCTTTTTTGTATCCGTATGCCTTCTAAAATTCGATCCACAGCTTCCACAAACGACTTTTCCAGTAAAATCATACCTTTTACTGTTATCCACATTTTTTCGTTCTCGATATGCAAACAGGTTCTGTACATTCTCAAACTCTTCTTTTGACACAATTGGCTCATGATTATCTTCTATCAAATACATAGCTCGTTCCCCATGATTTGCTTTTTGTTTAAACGGAAACCCCGTGGTATAATATTTTTGATACAGCATATCTCCACTATAAATTGTATTCTTCAGCATATCTCTTACTGTATGGGCACTCCATCTTGTACTTCCTGTACTGGTTTGCACTCGCATTTGTGTCAGTTTTTTCGCAATGCTCCAAGCTCCATTCCCGCTTAAATACTCGCCATAGATAAACTTTACAATTTCTCCAGTAGCATCAATCACGATCTGGTTTTGCTCATTTCTGCAATATCCATAAGCTACATTTCCGACATTATAACTGCCTTCCAAAAATTTCTTCTGTATAGACCATCTTTCGTTTGTTGATATACTTTCTGATTCCGCCTGTGCTACAGCACAGAAAATAGTCAGGAGCAGTTCACTTCTATCCATAAGTGTATTGATGCCGCCTTCTTCAAAATAGACTCCAACATTAAGTGCCTTTAGCTTTCTGACTGCACTTACACTTTCCATTGCGTTACGACCAAATCTGGTTATGCTTTTTGTCATAATTAAGTCAATTTGTCCATTTTCGCAATCCTGAAGCATTCTCTGAAATCCTGCTCTTCCTTCAAATGTTGTGCCACTTTTGGCATAGTCTGCGTATATTCCCACGAATGTCCAGCCCTGTGTCTGCTTTATCTTTGACTCAAAGTAATCTTTCTGTGCTACATAAGATCCCATCTGCTCTGCCTTATCAGTGCTGACACGACAATACGCACAAACTCTGAGTCCTATTTTATCGGTACTTTCTTTGTAATCGGCTGGATTACTTTTACTTGCTGATTCATAGCTTTCCTCCTTTCCTTTTTTCAGAACAGACAATACCACGAAAACTCATACACATCTATTCCTTTTTTAACTTACTTTTGAGAAGAAAGGCTGATACTTTTCAATATTCAGTACATCAATTTTTTCATATTGTTCGTATGTGATGAAATTTCTTTGAAGCATTTGGTCTAACAATTCTTTTGACATCTGATAAAATAGCTCATTTCGAGTTTGCTCTTCTGTCATATAAAGTCCTCCTTTTAGTTTTTACTATTTTTTATTTTTGCTTTTTGAGATAACAAAGTAAAAATAAAAAATAGTAAAACTAAGCCGCATGATTCTCATACGGCTTAGTATATACATCGATTTAATTTGCCGTATTTGACACTACTTCCCCGGCATTGGGCAGCAATATAAACTGTGCCTGGCTACACACATAGGTTTTTCACCTCCCCGTCATGCGGGCTGCCGTCCTTGCGATGTCTGGGACTCGGCAGAAGTATCATTGTGACTCTGTTTCGGTCATGGCATTTGATCCTGCCAAAAGATCAATCCCATGCAGTGAAAATCGCTCGGATTATGTATTACAGACCAACGAACCTCTCTCAAGAATATATTTATTTCATGTTCTGTTGTAACGAATCGTCATGGCGCACTGCATGATGCTGCTTGTCCCTTTCGGGCGAAACAGAGTAACGTATTTATATTGCTGGGTATTTGGTTTTCAAAGAACTCAGAAAGGTGAAAATAAAAAACCCTTCATATATCAGGTCACTACGAAGGGTTTTTATGAAAGGAATTTTAATTTTCTTTAAGTTTCATCGATATTTACAATTTGTTTTGCAATTAGACCTATATTTTTATGCAAATTTTAGTTTAAAATCTGCTTGTATTTTAACTGAGTTTTACTGCTTACTTCAGAAATTTTTTTAAGCATTTCAAAATCTTTCTTTTTTTCTTGTTCAATGTAGATTGTTTCATTCCTAAAATAGCTGATATTTCTTGTTCTGAATATTGAAATAAATAATTAAGCGCTATAATATTATCCGGATCTATTTTTTTCAGAATCTCTTTTATCTTATGCATTGTAACTTTATGTATCGCTTCTTCTTCCGTATTGGAACGTAGATCAGGAACAAAATCATAAACATCATTGTTTTCTTCGTTCATGGCGTCAAAACTTATAATATTATTCCTTCTTCTTTTTCTTTCTTGATTTTTTTCATATAAGTAATCTTTATATATCTCCAAATATACCTCTTGGTTTACTTCCACCTGCCTGTTTCCAACTTGAACAAAGTATTGCTTTTCAGATTTTTTACACATAGTCATTCCTCCGATTCAAATTTGTTTTTTAGCGGCAAATTTAAATCAGAGGCTGGTGGTAAACGACACCTGTTTACGCAACAAAAAAAGCAAACCTCAAACTGAGATTTGCTTTTTGGCATAGCTGTTCTATTGAAAATGTTATATATTTGATGTTGAATGGATTTTTTTGCACAAAAATCACTGTTTTTTTCATTTTCATAAAATAGACAGTGACTGATGATATTCTTTATGTTTTCACAATATTCTCCTGCATTTTTGTGTGTTCTTCCATAATTTATCGCATCCTAATAGCTATCACGACCTTTTTCAACTTTTTACAGATAAATCATACAGAACTTTATCTAAAAAAAATGTAAAAACGTCTCGAATAGATGGATGTTTTTTTCAACAAAAAACGCTATTATATGCCTTTAGTGCATAAAAAAAGACCACATTTTAATGTGGTCACAAATCAATTTTTATTATCTATTTCATTCAAGCAAACGCCATATTTTGCTATTTTATTTTCATCCATAGTAATAAAAATATTTTTATATTCATCTATTACAGTTACATATTTTAAAAAATCCTTAGTTTATCTTTGTTTCTATTAGTATTTAGAGATGGCAACAGCATTGGACAAACAAATTTAACTATAAGACAATGTCTAGCTTTCAACAGCTAAAGGATATACTCCATACATTTTACTGAGAATAATATTACAGAAAAATAGGTACAGAAAATAGAATTTCTGTACCCATAAAACCACATATTCTTTTACATCTGCATCTTGACTTTTCTCCAATCAGTTGCCACTTCCATTGTAATGCCATTGCCTAAAGCTTCAAAATGCTTCTTACCGCAATGGATTTTCAGCTGCTCTTTACTTCGTAAATCCATAAGGCTGGTGCTTCCCTTTGTTTCCAAAATAAAGTAAAGCTTTTCTTCTCCATTCTTATTCAAGTATACTGCCCAGTCTGGATTATAAGTACCGATTGGTGTATCCACCTGAAAACGGCTTGGAATCTTGAAGAACATCTTCACATCAGGATCATGATCCAGAGCCAAAGCAAACGGTTTTTCCACCAAACTGCTGTCATATACCACATAATCATATACACTATGCTCTACCTTGACGGCATTTTTATCCAAATTTGCAATAAACTCCGCTGAATCAAATATTTCCTGCACATAGTATTCTTCACCATCCAGCTTGATATAACGAATTCCATCAATGGCTAACTGGTGGCGGTAAAAATTGATGGTTTCTGTTACTTGCTCCAGAAAGGCTTCCGGATTGTTAAGAAAATCCTCTAAGCGACCGCTGCGAACCAATATTTCATTGACTGTTTTTGGTGTCAAAAGTGTTTCGTCACTGATTTGTGTGATGATATCTGGCAGTACATCATAAGCATATCCAATATCCAAAGAACGCATTTCCCTTTCTGTATGGGAAACACCAGATTTTTCAATATTGATGTCTGCTGTTTGAGAAATCAGTCTTGCCTTATTGATTTTTGGCATACTTTGAATTGCTTTCACACAATTTTCTATCAGTACCGGTGTATCTATCTGCACGCGATATGCTGTTTTCTGTTTGATTTTATTCCATAACTCCATAAACTCTGGTGAAAGCATAACCTGTTTATTGAGCTTGACCACAACATCACGAGAAGCATCACGGATCGGCGGCTTTCTGTCTGCTTCCAGAATGATTTTTGTAAAACGATCTCTGGCTGCTTCATATTTCTTTGGCAAATCAAGCGTACCGTTTTTCAATGCGTTCTTCATGGTATCTTTTACTTTACCTGTACTTGTAATATAGCCTTTTTTCTCAAAATGTTCCATCAGTTCTGCCGCTTCTTCATGAGTAACTGTATGTTCCTCTACGGTTGTAACAGTACTTGTGATACCAACAATCGCCTCTGCTGCTTGTTCTGCTGTTGCACCGTTTTTCATTTGACGCATCACTTCTGTTACAGGATTTGGTGGTGTAGACAGTTCGCCTGATTCCAATGCTGCTGTGATTTTTTCTTCTGCTGCTACCATTTTAGGTTCGTTCATCCACTGCTCCACAGAGCCATCTGCCATCCATGTTTTCACTAACTCATGAGCTTCCTCGCTGGTAATGGTGTGCTCATAGGTAACTTCTTTCTCATAGGTGATACCTGCAAACATATCCAACTGCAATACACCAAATTTTACACCAGTTTCATCTTCAATTTCTTTTTGCAGTGTAGCAGCAAATTCTGCAAAACTTTCGTTTGCCATCACATGAAGGATATTGATGTTTTTGTCCTCAATGCGTTCTCCATCCTGATTGACACAAAGACGAAGTCCACGACCTACCTTTTGTCTGCAAGTAAAAGTAGATTTTTGCTCTATCAATGTGCAGACCTGAAATACATTTGGATTGTCCCAGCCTTCCTTCAGTGCGGAATGGGAGAAAATGAAACGCAATGGACAGTCAAAACTCAACAGCCATTCCTTATCCCTCATAATGGTGTTATAGGTATCATCGTCCGCCTGTGTATTTCCTTTTGTATCTTTCAGCTTGCCTTTCTTATCCTGCGAAAAGTAACCGTTATGTATTTGAGAAACATCAGAAGAAAATCGATTGCGTATTGGCTCATACTTTGGCTTTGCAATCAGTTCCTTATAACAGGTTTCAAACATTTCAGCATAAATCCCTGGTGTTCCATCTTCATGACGATATTTATCTACCTTGTCTATGAAAAACAATGACAATACTTTAATGCCTTTTTCCGTATAACGTAATTCTTTGTCCAAGTGCGCTTCAATGGTTCTTCTGATTTGTGCCATTTTAATGACATTCTCATCAATATCACCGATAGCTTTTCCCAGTGATACCTCTAATGTATTATCAAATTCGATATGTTCCATTTCCGGTGTACAGTCTATGCCGGAAACCGTATAGCCCTCATATAAATCTCTTTCGCCAGACAGCAAAAATAAATCATCATTTGGCTTGACTGTGACCGCTTTTCGTTGGACAGTACCATTTTTCCCTTTTACATCGATTTCTACCTTTGCCTTAAAACCATTGTCGTTAGACACAGACAGTAATTTTACATACGCCTGATTGAAGCCGCCTGCCACTTGATTTGAAGATACAGAAATCTGTTTTACCAGTCCCATTTGATAGGCATCTACCGGTGTCAAGCGGTACAACAGATTGATTTTTTCCCTGTGTGTTGCAGAATAGCGGAACACACAAAGAGGGTTCAGTGAGGCAATGGCTTCTTTTGCCTTTGGTGTATTATCTACGCTTTGGGGTTCATCGATAATAACAATGGGTCTGGTATCCTGAATATATCGCATTGCCGTTTCGCCGTTGAGCCTGTCCTGTGCCTGATTGATGATATTTTCTGCCTTTTTGAAAGCATCAATATTGATGATCATAATTTCAATGTTAGCACTTGTTGCAAACTGGCGTACATCGGACAGTTTGGCAGAATTATAGATAAAGAATCTATTTGGCACACTGTCATACTGTAAAGCAAAATGCTCTTTTGTAATTTCAAAAGATTTGTAAACACCTTCTCGGATTGCCACAGAAGGCACTACAATAATAAACTTTGTAAAGCCGTATTTTCTATGTAATTCAAATATGGTTTTGGTATAGACGTATGTTTTGCCTGTGCCTGTTTCCATTTCAATGCAGAACTGGGGCACACCATCCTCCAGTTCTGTAAGAGGCAGAAGATTGCGTTTCTGCACTGTGTGCATATTCTCTTCCAATGCATTTCGATCAATTCTCAAAATATTCCCAACACCAAAGTCGTTCAAAGATACCTGTAAATCATTGGTAACAGAAAAGGTACTATGCGTATTTTCCTGTCCAGTAAATAAGTCTACCATGGCACTCACGGCTTTGGTTTGGAAGTCTTGGTTTTTAAACTTTAGTTTCATTTTTTCACCCTTTAAGCTAGTCTTAAGTATAGTCCTCTAACAAGCTGCCAGTCTCTATTACATATTATATTACTATGTTCTTACGCTTTATCGCAACAATATTTTCTGTAGGAATCAAGTTTCAGTTTCACCTTATCTCACCGAAATAGACTCCTCCACCCTTTCCCATCAGGCTATCACCTTCTTTTTATATGCAAAGGTGTTACAGTCAAAATGGGAATATGACACATTTGTGATGGAAATCATATCTGCCAGCTTATCATAAACTGCCCCATAAATAACGATATACTTTGACTCAATGTTTTTTTGAGTTTAGAAAATATTTATATCTTCTACATTCCTCCATATTTTAGATAATGCTACTCCTCCAATCTTTGCATTTTTCATAAAGTCATTATAGTCTACGAATTCCATATCAGGTTTATAAAACTCACAAAAAGATATATATTCTTCTCCGTTTTCTTTTCTGCCATATGTTACAGAATATCTCTTTCCTTGATAACTGAATTCTATTTCATTTCCACTTGTTATCCAATTTTTAAATTCTTCAAAACTATGATTCATCTCAATGAACTTATTTTTAAGCTCAGATGTATCCTTTTTATTTGGTATCCCTCTTGGCATAAAAAATCCCCTCACTTGTTATTTAGTATATCATACTGTCTAACAAATGGGGGGAGTTCAAGGATGGTTTCCTATTTTTCTTGTTCTATTTAAAATACCATTTCTAAAAAATTTATATCACCACTGTCCATCATCAAAATTTTTATCATCCAACTCCTTAATATACACCGAAATCCATTTCACAGTATTTGTCTGAGGGTCTGTTTCAATAAATATCCCTTTATCCGACTCATACACTTCCTCAAATTCATCATAGTAGAATGATGAATCGTATTCTATCAAGTCTTCTACCGTCATTCCCACCTTAATTTTTTCAAATAGTTTTCCTTTATAATCTTCCAATGTGGTTATACGAAAAAGTTTACCATTTATCTTATGAAAAAATAATTCAACCGCATTGTCTATATCATATCGAATCCATTTATCATTCAATATCTTTTTTTCCACATTATCCAAGGAAACTATTTTATTAACTTCTTCTTCTTTACTATAAAGAAGAATCCCCGCCATTCCAACATATGGTATAATTGGAGCATAGTAATCTATCATTTTATTCCTCCTCCGTAAAAATGATTGTAGCTTTTTCCTTGCCATCCGTTTTATACGTATTTTTAGAGCCTTCAACTACTTTCACAATTCCTTTATCTGTTGTACTTATCTTTACATACGGATCAGAACCATGGCGACCTCCTCCTGGAGATACTTGTACTTGAGAAATGTTTTTTCCATTCCCTGAATTATTCACTTGAATAATTTGTGCTCCTGAACGTGAACGTGTAGAGTTCCGTACCGACACATCATATCCCTCTGATTTAAGCTCGTTTGCAATATCGCTTGCTGATTTTCCGGAAAAAACTTTTGGGGTTTCCTTTAATTTGGAAATGGACAGTTTACCATTTTTCATAACTGACCCTATACTTCTGCTTCCCCTTGTTCCGCTGAAATGACCGCCTCCGCCTTTTCCCATTAGGCTGTCACCTTCTTTTTATATTCAAAGGTGTTACAACCAAATTGGGAATAGGGCACTTTGCAAATGAGACAGTATTTTATCCTTAAGTTCTTTCAATGTTAATTATAGGTTCTTGATATGATAATACGTCAACAATATCATTCATTGTAACTATTGCATAATGTGTTGAATCTGTATATATTCCAGCGCTTTCTTCAATCATCCATTTATTAAACAACGAGTTTTCAACTATATAAATTGGATTTCCGTTAAAACTTTCTCTATATGTTTGAAGTCCTTCACTCTCTTGATAAGTTTTAATTCGTCGACCTTCATCGGACATTCTTACAGAATCCGCAAACTCAAATAATATCGTTGCTTTAAATGTATCGCTTTCTAATGTTATCTTGGTACCTTCAAAATTCTGGATTACTTCAACTATTTCATAAGTTCCTTTCGGAATAAGATTATTTTTATACTCAATCCATTTTTCTTCCAAAACAAATACCTCCTAATACCTGATTTTTATTAATCTCTTGCCTGGAATTTTTATTTCTAAAGTCGCACCACCAGTTTTGCTGCCTGGTCTTACGGATATTGTTGTTCCATCTTCCAAAACACCAAATTTCCCATCTCCGTATTTTGTTGAAATGCTCTTGGTATTACTTGGATTAAGTGATGAAAAATCTTCTAACGCCTTTTTATATCCGCCTGACTTTTCTAAATTTCTCGCTTTCCCTATGGGTCTTGTTGTTTCTTTAGCCTCATTTATTATTTTACTTATTGATTTTGACGAACTGCTTCCTCTTGTCCCACTGAAATAACCGCTCCCACCTTTTCCCATTAGACTGTCACCTTCTTTTTATATTCAAAAGTGTTACAACCAAATTGAGAATAGGGCACTTTCGCACCGGAAATCATATCCGCCAGTTTATCATAGACTGCTCCGTAAATAACGATATGTCTTGGCTCAATCCTTTCCAGCAGCTTGTCCACCGCTTGTTCCAAATAATATCTGTCAAGCTTTCTTTTTGCTGTACCATGAGTACCAACCGCAACGATGCTGTGCTTTTCTATGCCGTCAAAACAGAACTCGTATGTCCTTTCATCACCCCATGAAAAATTGGGGATAATCGGAACTCCGTTTTTCTTCAGCCAGTAACCAAAGGCTCTGTTGCGGTATGTATTCCAAATCTGCAGGGAAAGAGGCATATCGCGGTAAAGGCTGAAATCAGGCGTAATAACCCCTTCATATCGCTTTAATATCTCAAGATATTTGTTGGGATGATTCCAAATCCGCTCAAATTCCCTGTCATGGATATAGAAATGCACCCACTGGTCATAATCTTTATTCCCGACTGCTTTATCAAATGGGATGACTCTTTCGGGAATTTTGCCGCTGTCGCCAATGATCGGAAATTCATATTCCCCATCAAATTGCGCACCTTCTACCAGCCATGCCTTAAAAACGTCATATATAATTTTTGTATCACTCATTGTAAAATTACTTTTCCTCCTTTATAAAAAATTTATCTATTTTCTTGAAAATCGGATAAAGCCATGCTACAATGAGTTTGTCAGAACGCATTATATGCGTGGCTTTATCTGAAAGTATGTTTCTTACTGCGCCAACAGTTTGAAGCATACTTTTCTCTTTTTATCGTTTTCTACCCTCAAGTAACATCCCTCCTTTCAAAACATGATCTTGTATGATCATCATAGGATTATGATATATGGCGCATCTGATAAGCTGCCGCATCCCATGATACACCACACTTTTCAATTACATCAAATAAATCCATTCCTGCTACCAAGTGTGCCGGAATCATAATTTCTCCGGCAAGACATTTTGCCTGCCATTCCGGGTCGCAATATGCTTTTACCACTTGCTTGTCAAAATTTCTTTGCAGCTTTACTCCATTCACGCATAGCAGCAAGTAGTGGGCAATTTCATGCATCACCGTCATCCGATCACGACCATTCCCTTCGCAGGCACCGTCATAAACACTTTGTCTGATTTTAATATAATGATTTAAAATGTCTGTTTCTCCATGAACATACTGGGAAAATTCTGTATCTTCCACTATTTCCCATGACAATTGAGGGAAAATGTCAGGCAATACTTCCAAAAGCTCCATTACCGGAAAATAAAGCTGATTTTCCACATGCAGCAGCTTTCTTAACTGAAAAGCATAGTTTCTTAAATTATGCCGCGATAACGGCTGCGAAATATATGGTACCATTTATTCTCCTTTCTTCTCTTCTCCTGCCGCATTATTCTGCAATACTTTCAGAATTTGTTCCGCCGTTTCGTCCGACATATTTTCAAAAGTTCTGGTAAACACAAGCGCGGCTTTCCTTTTTGTATCGCTTGATTTTGCCATGTTCTCCAATCCGAAAATCGCAGCGCTGTCCTTCGTCTCAAAATATGCCTGCTTTAGTTTTTTTTGTCCTTCCTCGTCCAGTTGGTAAAATTCGATAATCTGGTCAATCCATTTTTCCGGCACGTTTTTTCTTCCGTTTTCCACGGCTGACAAAAATGCTGAGGAAACACCGAGCTGCTTCGCCATATCTTTTAATATTTCGCCTTTGTCCAGACGTATTTTTCGGATTGCTTTTCCAAATTCCGTTAACATTTTTCTGTCTCCTTTCTTCTTTTTTTTAGTATACCATATTTAATTATATAAGTAAACCTCTATAAGGTTAATTTTTATAACTTTTTTGGGTTATAAAAATGAAAGGTGCTCCTTCAGCCCTTTCATGACTTTTGGAACACCCATTATTCTTTTCGGATTTTGTAATTGCTTCTGCCTGATGCAAGATAATCATTTTGCCAATACCTCATAGGTTTCATGGTTCTTTTCAAGTAAGCCTTTAGAAAATTCCAAAACCTCTTGATTTAGCAAGGCTTTGATAAGGATGGTAGTAGAAAACCAGTAAAATCAAGGCTTTGCAGACAGCAGGCAGACGGTGCTTTTATAAAAAATGAATATGAAGATAGAAAAAGACGCATTTTTGAGATTTGCGTCTTTTTCTATTGGGCTTTCTGCTTTACCTTGAGAAATGAGCAGACAACAACAAACGCCATTGAATGGACTTCCATTGATGGTGTTTTTTTATTGTCTGGAAAGGAGCAGAAAAATGGAAATAACACATGAAAAAGTAAAACGAAAGGCGGTCTATGTGTGCCCTTAAATTAGGAAGCCTGTTTGACGGAATCGGCGTGTTCCCTCTTGCGGCTTCCCGTAATGGAATTATTCCCGTTTGGGCAAGCGAGATTGAAAAATCCCCAATAGCCATAACAAAACGCCATTTCCCAGACATGGAACATTTAGGGGATATTACAAAGATACATGGAGGGAACATCCCTCCTGTTCACATTATTACATTCGGTTCTCCCTGCCAGAACCTTTCTAAAATCGGAAAGCGTGAGGGACTGGCCGGAAGCAAATCAGGACTGTTTTTTCAGGCTATCAGAATTATAGAAGAAATGAGGTGTGCTACAAATGGGTTATATCCAGTTATCGCTGTTTGGGAAAACGTCATGGGAGCGTTTTCTTCAAATGACCGGATGGATTTTAGAGCCGTGCTGCAATCATTTTCCGATACCGAAATTTCAATGCCTCCTACTGGAGGATGGGCTAACGCCGGTATGGTGCGAGGGGGAAAGACTGACCTGTGCTGGCGGCTCATGGATGCCCAGTATTGGGGAAAGCCCCGGCTTGTTCAGCGAAGAAAGAGAATCTTCCTTGTGGCAGATTTTAGAGGACAGCGTTCCGCAGAAATACTATTTAAGCCCCGTGATATGTTCCCGATTCCTCCGCCTTGCACAGACTACGGGCTGCCCGCCGCCGGAGCCAGTCGAATATCTCTTGATAAAACAAGGGGGAAAATACCCGTCATCCGCCCCTTTCAGGAACGGCGTATGCGGAGTGCTGCAAAATCAGGAAACCAGTCTGCTTTCCTCGCAAGTTTCGGACGGCCAGATGAACCTTTTCCAACTTTACTGGCAAAAGCAGTCAATATGATTTCATTCTGGTATGAGGGGGAAGAAAAAGACGGAGTTCTCCGAAATTTGACACCTGTTGAGTGTGAGCGCCTGATGGGATTACCGGAGGGGTGGACAGCATATGGAAATTTAGGACAACCCATTAGTGATAATGCACGATGCAAAGCACTTGGAAACGCAATCGCCCTGCCGTGTGCTGATTACATCATGGCAGGAATAGCAGAAACCATACATGAATAAGAAAGGCAGTTTTGTATGACAGAGAAAAATCGTTCTCCTCCGTTGTCGGGTGGAACATCAACAGAAGCTATCGAACCAACTATATTATTTCAGAAAGGACAGGTACATCTATATGGAATTAAAATTCGTTATCCCCAACATGGAAAAGACATTCGGCAACTTGGAGTTTGCCGGAGAAGACAAAACA
>JAGZLR010000049.1 GCA_018364635.1 Clostridiales bacterium
CACCATCAATCATCTTCATAAAAACTCCTCCTTAATCTCTATTAAGTTCTGGAACGATACTCTCCATTAATTCTCACATACTCATGGCCTAAATCGCATCCCCAAGCCGTAGCAGAGCTGGTTCCATCCCCAAGAAATATATCAATAATAATATCTTGCTCGCCTAAAATTTCTGCCGCTAAATTCTCATCAAACCGAATCGGCTCTCCTTTTCTCATCAACTGAATTAAACCTTTCTCACTTTCAAAAGCGATATCGGCTAATTCGGGGGTAAAATAACCGCCAGAACCTCCCATAGCCGCTACGACACGGCCCCAGTTGGCATCCTCTCCATACATTGCAGTTTTTACCAGATCGTTAGTCACAACACCTTTGGCTAATTTCCTTGCGTCTTCCTCGCTTTTGGCGCCACAAACTTTTACTTCCACAAACTTTTTACTTCCCTCTCCATCATGCACAATATCCATAGCTAATTTTCTGTGGATAAACAACAAAGCTTCTTGAAACATCTCAAAGAAAATATCATCTTCTCTATTAATTTCAGGATTACCGGCAAGTCCATTTGCCAATACAAGAGCCATATCATTGGTACTTGTAGCACCGTCAACAGAAATCATATTATATGTGTCATAAATTGCAGTGTTGAGAGCTTTTTGTAACATTTGTCTAGAAATACAGGCATCTGTTGTGACAAAGGAAAGAACCGTCGCCATGTTCGGATGAACCATGCCGCTTCCCTTCGCCATGGCACCAATGTGTACAACTTTTCCTGCAATATTGATGCTGACTGCAATCTCTTTTAAAAAAGTATCTGTTGTAATAATACCAGCAGCTGCGTTTTTGGCATCCTCACGTCGAGAAGATATCATGGGAAAAGTATCACAAATTCCTTTGCGAATTACATCCATAGGCATCCTGAGTCCAATAATTCCTGTAGCTGCTGTAAGAATTTCTTCTGATTTCACCTGGAGACATCCTGCAAACGTACCTGCCATTTGCTCGTTATCCAAAACTCCCTGTTCTCCAGTGCAGGCGTTGGCATTGCCGCTGACAGTGACAAGGCCTCGCACTTTTTTCCCCTCTTTCACGATCTTTTCATCCCACACAATATGAGCAGCCCGCACCAAATTTTGTGTAAATACGCCTGCCACAATAGCCGGTGTATCACTGACAAGTAAAGAAAGATCCTTCTTTACCTTTTTAATTCCGATATGTCTTCCAGCTGCACGAAATCCTTGAGGAGCCGTTACCCCTCCGTCAATGATTCTCATTTTAAACGCTCCTTTTCCTACAGTTTAGGCAGGAAAGATCGGCGCCATCTTTAGTCCCGTCGTTTCCTCCAAACCAAAAAGCAGATTCATATTCTGTACTGCTTGGCCCGCCGCTCCCTTGACCAAATTATCAATTGCTCCAACAAAAATCATTCTTTTTGTTCTAGGATCAATTGTAAAACCAATATCCACAAAATTGGTGCCTTTTACCCATCTTGTCTGAGGGAAAATCCCTTCTTTTGTCAGACGGACAAAGTACTCTTTTCCATAATAATTTTCATAAACTGCTTTGACATCATCATAGGTTACATTTCCTTTTAAAGATGCATAGCAAGTAGCAAGAATTCCGCGATTCATTGGTGTCAGATGCGGGGTAAAAGAAAGTGTAATTTTCTTTCCACAGGCATATCCCAGTTGTTCCTCTATTTCTGGTGTATGTCGATGAGACGCAATTTTATACGCTTTGATACTTTCATTACACTCCCCATAAAGTGTATCAATAGAAAGACCTCTCCCTGCGCCGGAGACACCGCTTTTTGCATCTATAATAATAGAATCAGGATCAATTAATCCTTCTGCCACGGCTGGACGAAGTGTTAAAATACTGCATGTCGTGTAACATCCTGGATTTGCAATTAAACGAGCACTTTTAATTTTCTCTCGATTTACTTCGCATAAACCATAAACAGCTTCCTTTAAAAGCTCTCTTCCCGTGTGTTCCACGTGGTACCACTTTTCATACTCCTGAGCATCTTTCAATCTAAAATCTGCTCCAAAGTCTATTACTTTTGTTTTTGACAAAATATCATCTGTCACTGTCTTTGCTGCAACTCCATGAGGCAATGCCATAAAAACAACATCACAACTATTTGCAATTTTCTCCAGATCTGTGTCTTCACAAGTCAATTCATTGATTTCACGATATCCCTCATAAACTTCATTGAATTTCTTACCTATATAACTATGCGCAGTTAATGTTTTGATCTCAACATTAGGATGTTGCATAAGTATACGAACTAATTCATTCCCAGCATAACCAGTAGCGCCAATTACTCCCGCTTTTATCATTTTTTGCTCCTCCTTTAATTTAAATTTCAAAAAATTGTTTATAATTATACAACCATTTTGACAAATATACAATATTTTTTGAAAAAATAATTGATTTTTCCTTAAACCAAGTGTATAATTATAAAAGTCAAAAGTCAAGAAATTTATCTTGTCTAAAAAGTATAAAATGCTAACATAATTATAATATCAGGAGGACTTATTATGGCAAAAGAAAAAATCGTACTGGCATATTCCGGCGGTCTTGATACTACCTGCATCATTCCTTGGCTGAAAGAAAACTATGAGGACGCAGAAGTTATCGCTGTCTGCGGCAATGTTGGACAGGGAAAAGAAACAGAAGGTTTAGAAGAAAAGGCGTTGAAGACTGGAGCAAGTAAACTCTATATCGAAGATCTGACAGAAGAGTTTATAACAGATATTGTATTTCCATGTATCAAAGCTAACGCTGTCTATGAAGGCAAATATCTATTAGGAACAAGTATGGCACGTCCACTGATCGCAAAGCGTTTGGTAGAAATTGCCCGCAAAGAAGGAGCTACCGCAATCTGCCATGGAGCAACAGGTAAAGGAAATGACCAAGTTCGTTTTGAACTAACAATTAAAGCTCTTGCGCCAGATTTAAAAATTATTGCACCTTGGCGGTTAGATACGTGGAAAATGGAATCCCGTGAAGATGAAGTTGCTTATCTGGAATCCAGGGGAATTGAAGCCCCAGTAAAAAAAGGTGATAGTTACAGCCGTGACCGCAATATTTGGCACTTAAGTCATGAGGGCTTAGAGTTAGAAGATCCAGCAAATGAGCCAAATTATGACAAAATCTTACAGTTAGGTGTTACTCCAGAAAAAGCACCAGATAAAGATACCTATGTCACACTGGAATTTGAAAAAGGAATTTGCAAAAAAGTTGATGGTAAAGAACTTTCTCCAGTTGAAATGCTTACCTATCTGAACAAAATCGGCGGCGAAAACGGAATTGGAATTGAAGATATTTGTGAAAATCGTGTTGTTGGCATGAAATCAAGAGGTGTATATGAAACACCAGGCGGTTCTATTCTCTTATATGCTCATCGAGAGTTACAATATCTCTGCCTTGATAAACAATGCCAGGCTTGGAATGAAGTAAACTCAATGAAATTTACAGAACTTGTATATAGCGGAGAATGGTATACTCCTCTTCGTGAATCACTGTCTGCATATTTCGACCAAATCAATGAGACAGTGACTGGTACAGTGAAGCTGAAACTATACAAAGGAAACATCATTCCTGCGGGTGCTACATCACCATATTCTCTGTATAACGCTTCTATAGCAAGTTTTACGACTGGGGAACTTTATAACCATGCAGACGCTAACGGATTTATCAATCTTTTCGGACTGCCACTGAAAGTTCGTGCTATGATGATGCAAAATTTAGAAAAATAATTTCACAGGACAATTTAGTTTTTTTGAAAAACCGTGAGAATTCCCCACGGTTTTCCCATTTTTATAAATAAAGGAGAATTTGAACTATGAAACTTTGGGGCGGACGATTTACAAAATCTACGGATAGTTTCGTTGACCATTTCCATTCCTCTATTTCTTTTGACCAGCGAATGTATCGTCAAGACATCCGTGGCAGTATCGCTCATGCTGGTATGCTTGGCGCACAAGGAATTATTCCACAGGCAGATGCGGAACTAATTCAAAAGACATTATTAGAAATACTGGATGATATTGAAAACGGAAAAATTGAATTTGATGAAAAAGCAGAAGATATTCATATGAATATTGAAACAATCCTCATCAGTCGTATTGGCGATGTAGGAAAAAGACTCCATACAGGTAGAAGCCGTAACGATCAGGTTGCCTTAGATATTCGCATGTATATCAAAGATTCCATTCATTCCATTGAACGATTAATTATCGATTTGCAGAAAACACTCAATGATTTGGCACGGGAGCATATGGATACCATTATGCCTGGTTATACCCACTTACAGCGCGCACAGCCCGTTACTTTTTCTCATCATATTTTAGCTTATTTCGAGATGTTCAAACGGGATTATGAACGTTTGGAAGATACTTTTAAAAGAACAAACATTCTGCCACTAGGATCTGGTGCTTTAGCAACTACAACATATCCTCTAGATAGAATTCGTGTTGCCCAAGAACTTGATTTTGATGGCATTACTTTAAATAGTATGGATGGCGTCAGTGACCGTGACTTCTGTATTGAGTTATTAAGCAGTCTCTCTATCTTAATGATGCATTTAAGCAGATTTTGTGAAGAAATCGTTTTATGGAGCAGTCATGAATTTCAGTTCATTGAGCTGGATGACAGCTACTCTACAGGCTCTAGTATTATGCCACAGAAAAAAAATCCTGATATGGCCGAGCTAATCAGAGGAAAAACAGGACGGGTCTATGGCTATCTGATGGGGCTCTTAACAACCATGAAAGGGCTTCCTCTCGCTTATAATAAGGATATGCAAGAAGATAAAGAAGGTGTATTTGCCGCAATCGACACAGTGAAAATGTGCCTGCCTGTATTCACTGCTATGGTAAAAACAATGACAGTAAAAAAATCAACGATGCTTCAGGCAGCAAAAGGTGGATTTACAAATGCTACTGATGCTGCTGACTGGTTAGTAAAACAAGGTGTTCCATTTAGAGACGCTCATGCTATTATCGGACGTATGGTTTTATATTGTCTCGAAAAACATAAGTCCATTGAGGACTTAACGATGGATGAATTCCATCAACTTTCACCAATTTTTAACGAATCAGTTTATGATGCAATTGGCGTAGAACAATGTGTTGCCGCCAGAAAAGTCATTGGCGGACCATCAAAAGACTCTGTACAAAGACATATTGATCTTAATGACTACTATTTAAAATCCATAGATAATCCTGATTTGAAATAACTTAAAAAAGCGGCATCAAAAGGATGCCGCTTTTTTGTTTCTCAGTTTAAATTTCTAATATTCCCTCTTCTGTTTTTTGTTCAAATGCATCTATCTGGTCTTTCTCATCTGTCACTATAGGAACTTCCAATTCCTCATTCTGTTGTTTTGAAGCATTCTCCTTTTGCTTAGTAACATCTTTTTTATTCTCTGTATCTTCTGGTTCTTCCTTCTGTACCTCATCACTTTCTTTCTGCTGCTTTTGTTCCTCCAATATGTCCATTCTCTCTTGTGTACTTTCCTCAACTGAATTTTGAGGAACTTGCTGTACTGCCTCTGATAATTCCTTTAATTTTTCTTTTGTCCAAATGCTAATCGTATTTGTCCTTTGTTCCCATGTAATGCTTGCTCCTAAAAGATCAGCCATAGAACGAACTGAGTACATCAATACATCATCTTCACGCACCACCATATCTGTAGTTGAAGCAACCTCCGTCGTCACTTTACCGTTCTCATCAAGATATGCCGTATATATCCCCTTTTGGCCAACATTCATTGCAAATGCAAAATCCTTGCTCTCTGCAACTATCATGTCAATATCTCCATCCTCAATCAAATAAACCTCCACTCCCATAGACAATAACAGTTCTTGGATTGGCGCCAAAGTAACGCCTTCTTCCACTTCTGCTTTTCCATGCTGAAAATTTACCTCTGAACCATTGACAAAAATATGTATTGTGTTTTCTTCCCCATAGATAGCTGTAGCAAAACTTGTAATTGTTAATAACAGACAAAGTACCGCTCCATATAATTTCTTTTTTATCCTATCCATTTTATTTCCTCCCCATATAATTGATCTATCCTGATTATATCAGGAAAATCCAATGAAATACAACAAATATTCTATGCTAAAACGCGCCTTTTTCTGTCGTGTCAGCTATAAACTAAAAAACATCCGACAAAATCACTAAGATTATTTGTCGGATGTTCTCTTTTTAATCCATTATTTCTCCAGGAAGCAAATATTTCTTTTTGTATTCCCTAAAGAGAGTATTAAAGTTATCTTTCTGTTCAACCTTTAACTTCAATAATATTTCATGAGCTTCAAACCCACTTTTTTCTGATTCTAAAAGACCAATAGCAATATTACTGCAATGGTCTGCCACTCTTTCATAATCTGTAAAAAGATCTGAAAGAAGAAAACCAGTTTCAACTGTACATTTTCCTTCTCGTAATCGATCAATATGTCTAGATTTCATTTCTGCATGGAGGGTATCAATTACTTCTTCCAATGGTTCTAATTTCTTTGCCAGTTCTTTATCCTCGTGCCGGAAAATATCTAATGCCATATCTACAATGTCTCTTACTGCATTTTCATAGACAGAAAGCTCTCCTAAACATTCTTTGGAGAAATGGATATTTTTTGTATTCATTGTCTCCGCTGACTCTACAATATTCACTGCATGGTCACAGATGCGTTCAAAGTCTCCAATACAATGAAGTAACAAAGAAAGCTCCCTGCTGTCCTTTTCCAATAAGTCTCTTCCACTTAATTTCACTAAATATGTGCTAAGTTCATCTTCATATCGATCGACTAAGTCTTCTTTTGCTCTAATTTCCTCAGCTTTCTTCTCATCAAACTGATCCAAAAGAGCCATTGCATCAAAAAGACAAGCCCGAGAGATTTCAGCCATACGAATTAACATATTGCGGCACTGCTCAATAGCAAAAGAAGGGAACTCCAAAAATCTAGGATTCAACAAACTAAATTCATTGATTTTATCATTTTCACTTTCTCTTTCCTCATCCCGCACTGTAAGACAAGCAAGCTTTTCAAGACCTTTGGAGAAAGGTAATAACACCGCCGTTGCAAGTACATTAAAGCTTGTATGCACAACAGCAATTCCTGCTGTATTGGCTGCTTCACTAAGAAAAGCAAAGTGAACAAAAGAATTGATTGCATAAAAACCAATCATAAAAAGACATGTACCTATCATATTAAAATACAGATGTACTAACGCTGCCCGTCTTGCATTTTTTCCTGTTCCAATAGAAGAAAGGAGAGCTGTTACACAAGTACCAATATTCTGTCCCATTATAATCGGTATTGCAGATGCATAACTTACAGCACCTGTAGTACATAATGCCTGTAAAATTCCGACAGAAGCAGAAGAACTTTGAATAATAGCAGTTACAATCAATCCCACAAGCATACCTAAAAGTGGGTTCGTAAACTTAATAAACAAACTTGTAAATTCTGGTACATCAGCCAATGGTTTCACAGCAGCACTCATTGCATCCATACCAAACATTAGAATAGCAAATCCAATCAGAATCCCGCCAATCTCTTTCTTCTTTTCTGTTTTCTGGAACATAATGAAAATAACGCCAATAACTGCCAAAATAGGAGAAAATGAGGATGGTTTCAGCATTCTCAAAAAGAAATTTGTACTTTCAATGCCTGTCAAGCTTAAAATCCAGGAGGTGACAGTTGTTCCAATATTAGCACCCATAATAACGCCTACCGCCTGGGATAATTTCATAATACCGGAATTAACAAATCCAACGACCATAACTGTCGTTGCTGATGAAGACTGTATCACTGCGGTAACGCCAGCACCTAAAATAACGGCTTTCCAAGGACTATCTGTCAACCGTTCCAAAATTCGCTCCAAATGCCCACTGGATACCTTTTCTAGACCATTTCCCATAACATGCATTCCATAGAGAAACAGGGCCAAGCCTCCTAAAAGTGACAAAACATTAAAGAAATCCATTCTATTCCTCCGCTGTAAATATACTTATAATTTTTACTTAATTTTCATTTTTCATTAACAGTGTAAAATACTTTTTTCTGCTATATGAAACCCAAGTTAAATCATACATATATTTTGTCCTGATGTCAAGAAACTAAACACTTTTCCTCATAGTTTGTATCAAAATGCAGTCAAATGACATCTTTTGTCGCCTTTTTTTGTATAAAACATTTTACAAAAGGTCAGACCATTTCAAGCTTAGGTATTTTCTATCATGGCTTCTATTGGCAAACATCAAAACCATGTTTTAAATCAGCGATGATATCGTCAATATGTTCTGTCCCTATAGAAAGTCGAATTGTATTGGGTTTTATTCCACTCAACAATAGCTCTTGCTCAGTAAGCTGAGAATGTGTTGTTGAAGCTGGATGGATAACTAAACTTTTTACATCTGCCACATTGGCCAAAAGTGAGAAAAGCTCAAGGCTTTCAGTAAACTTCTTTGCTGTGTTACTATCTCCTTTTATCTCAAACGTAAATATAGATGCCGCACCATGAGGGAAATATTTATCATATAATTGCTTTTGTCGTCCCGTTCCAAGGGAAGGATGATTTACCTTTTCCACTTGCGGATGATTTTTTAGAAATTGCACTACCTTTAATGCGTTTTCCACATGACGCTCTACTCGTAAAGACAACGTCTCTAATCCTTGTAGTAATAAAAATGAATTAAAAGGCGATATGGTTGCTCCTTGGTCTCTTAGAAGCGTTGTTCTAATTTTTGTGATATAGGCGAGATTGCCTGCTACTTCTGTGAAAACTACGCCATGGTAGGATGGATTAGGCTTAGATAGCCCTGGAAATTTTTCGTTTTGTGCCCAATCAAAGTTACCAGCGTCAATAATTACACCGCCCATGGCTGTTCCATGTCCTCCAATAAACTTTGTAGCAGAATGGATAACAACGTCCACCCCATACTGTATTGGCTGTAATAAATATGGCGTTGCAAAAGTACTATCTACAATCAACGGAATACCGTGTTTATGTGCAATATCAGCAATTAACTTTAAATCAATGACATCTGAATTAGGATTTCCTAACGTTTCTGCATACAAAAGCTTTGTATTTTCTTTAATTGCCTGTTCAAAATTTTCTGGTTGCGAAGGATCTACAAAAGTTGTTTCTATCCCTTGATCTCGCAGTGTATTTGCAAAAAGATTATAGGTTCCTCCATAGAGATTAACAGAAGAAACAATATGATCGCCACTCAGAGCAATATTTTGTACTGCATATGTAATTGCAGCAGCACCAGAAGCAGTGGCAAGGGCCGCTCGTCCTCCTTCCAGTGCAGCAATTCTTTTTTCCAAAACCTCTGTTGTAGGGTTCATAAGCCGCGTATAAATATTTCCGCCTTCTGTTAACGCAAATCTTCCCGCTGCCTGAGCGCTGTCTTTAAATACATAGGATGTTGTCAAATAAATTGGTACTGCCCTTGCATCTGTTGCAAGATCAGGAAATTCCTGCCCTACATGAAGTTGTAGTGTTTCAAATTTATAATTTTTTTCTGTCATCATCATTACCTCCCTGTACAGAAACAGACTTCAATAGTAGCCTATTACTTTAGTAGTTTAATGACAGAAATTATAGCATTATAAACCTATAAAATCAATAGGTTTATATATTTTTTGCTTTTCCCTATTTTTGCGCCAACAAATCAGCTAGCGTAATAGATTCTACATAGGAATCTATTAACTCATCAAGCTTCTGCCAGACAGGAAGAGCCTTACATTCTTCTGCACGATTACATTGATTTGGTTTACATTCTAAACATGACACCGGCGCCAGACTTCCTTCCACCGACTTTAAGATACTGCCAACCGTATACTCTTTTGGAGCTTTAGAAAGCTGATAACCTCCTCCCTTTCCTCTAACTCCAATTAAAAGCTTCTGTTTCACCAATGCTGCTATAATATTTTCCAAATATTTTTCTGATATTGCTTGACGTTGAGCGATTGTTTTTAAGGGAATATATTGTCCAGGCGATTGTTCTGCTAAATCAAGCATAACTCTCAAAGCATATCGCCCTTTGGTAGAAATCATCATACTATGCACCTCCTTCTCTATATTACTACAAACTTAGTAGGTAATTCAATCACTCTCTTGTAGTTTCTCTTGCAGTGCTGTTTTTTTCAACCTATAATATATAAAAAATGCTTTGTAAAAAGGGGAAATATATATGACAAAAAAAGACATTTTAGAATTAAAACGCCGTTTAAAAAAGGATGATTGTACCTTCACCAGACTCCGTGGTTGCTATGTAGACGCAGATAAAAATATTATTTTACAGATCAACGAAAATTTTTTGAATCTTGTAGAAGAAGAATTTTTTAAATACTTAGAAATTGCTAAAAAAACCTTATCCGGAACATTGGGAAATAATCTCCTAGAGTTATCTTTTCAGAAAACAGAACAAGAACAAGGTGGAAAAAGGCAGTTTCTTCTTCATTTAAGGGATAGTGCCTTAAAAGACGATGCGGTTGTTGAACGTCTTTATGAATTAATTATTGAAAACTATGACTATACAGGAAACTATTTAATTCTTCTGTTCCATGATGCCTATGATGTAATTACTAAGACAAATGATAATCAGAAAATCGATGAATCTACAGAAGTCTATGAATATCTTTTGTGCGCAGTTTGCCCAGTTGAATTAACAAAAGCAGGATTAGGATACCGAAAAGAAGAGAACCGAATAGGGGCACGTATCAGGGATTGGGTTGTATCATCACCGGAGATAGGCTTTTTATTTCCAGCGTTTTCAGACCGCAGCAGTGATATCCATTCTCTTCTCTACTACACCAGAAATACGAAACAACCTCATCAAGAATTGATGACAGAAGGTTTAGGATGCACTTCAAAAAGAACAGCTGTGCAGGAAAAAAAGACATTTCAAGAAATTATTACATCTTCTTTAAGTGAAGAAGATCAGGAAAATAAAAACGAAATATTGATGAATATTCAAGAAACATTAAATTCCTATGTAGAGGAACATGATACTATTTATAAAAAGGAACCAATTCTACTGACAAAAGATGTGATGCATAATATCATCTCTGATAACAACATTTCACAAAATACAGTGCTACAAATAGAAAAAGCCTTTGATGATGTTTTCTATAATGATCCGCCAATTGCAGAACATGTAATTGATGAAAAAGCATTGAAAGAAAATACGCAAAAGAAAAAAGAACAGGAACTGCAAAAGACTGTGTCTTCTTTAAAGCAACAGCTAGAAAAATCCAAAGATGGTGATTTAGAGGAAAAAAGCTCATTACCTAATAACTTAGAAGATCAATCTGTAAAAAACGATGAAACAAAAGTAATTTTACGGGTTTCTCCACAAAAAGTCATAGAGATACACTCTCAAATACTAGAAGGAAAGAAATGCTTGATTATCCCTCTAGAGTCAGGAGATCAGACAATTATTAATGGTATTGTAAAAGAAATGTAACATAAGGCGCATCCTAATTCAAAGGTGCGCTTTTTTATTAAGGAATAAATAAAAATCGCTTTTTATCTTTTCGTATTCTTGAAAATCTACTCAGCCGTCATTGGTTGCCGCTGGCTCCATCAAGAGAATCGAAAATTCAAACAAAAAATCTTTCATTCATAGGTACTTCACAAAGTATATATGAGTCAAATTCTGTTTGTAAATAAATTGATTTCTTCTCGCATATTATTATGAATGATTGCTACTACCAAATCCTCAACTATATTATGATTTCACATAATCCAGTCACTAGTGTTCATCCGTCCAGTATTTTTTATCCATATCAATATCAGTTGATCGATATTCTTATCATTTCAATATAATTTCACTCATTCACTAGAGAGCAAAACAGACCTTCCATCAACGATTAAAGGATCTATCTACCTTCCTTATCAAAAAGTTACTAAACTTGGATGACAAAAAATGAAAACGCTTAATTTTATCCCCTACTATTTGCCCTATCTCCTTTTATCATATTGCATATTATATAGAGATTAAGGCTCTAAAATATCGAAATTCATTATAAACTTATTTACTTACCTTAATAATTCAAAAACTCAATGTCTAATGTTCTTATAAAAGTTCAATTCCAAACCATACTTTCTTTGAATATTTGTAAAATAGAACCATCCAGTTTTCCTTCTTGCACCATAGTATCCAAAGTAAAAAACGCTTCTTCTGTTGTAAGCGCAGATTTATATGGTCTATCCCGAGCTGTCAGAGCATCAAAAATGTCTAGAATTGTCATCAACCTCACTTCTTTTGGTATTTCATCTCCTGATAAATGCTTTGGATAACCTGTGCCATTTAACAACTCATGATGAGAAGAGGCCCAACAAATTACTTGGTGAAAGTATGGTGAAAGCTTCATTTTATTCAGTAGTTCTTCTGTCATTACTACATGGTTTTCCATTACTTTTCTTTCTTTTTCTGTTAATGTACCTTTCTCAATTGTCAGGCATTCTCTTTCGTCTTCTGTCAACCAATGTTTTATTGTACAATCCTTATCGTAGTAAGTCTCTTTCGCAATTGAAAAAATCATATTTCGTTCAAAAGTCGTTAATCTAATCTGTGGATTATTCAATGCTACAATGAACTGATAGCTTTGTTTCAACTTATCTTGTCGATTTTTCAACTCTTCTTCCGTAATTTTACCCATTGCACAATCTAACTGCCAGATCAGTTCAATCTTTTCAAATCTATTATCAATCTGTTCCAATCGATTTCCTAATCGCGTATTTTTATTCATTATTTCTATTGGTATAGCTAACTTACCAATATCATGTAACCATATACTCATCAGAAACAGTTTTTCTTTTATTGGAGAAAATACCCAGGGATTCTTTGTATCTTTTAAATATTCTATAAATCTTTTTCCATACTTTACCATATTACGGGTATGATTAGCATTATAGGATGTTCCTTTATCTATCGCGGTAGAAATGACATAAATAAAAGAATTTAATAGATTTATCATCTCTGTAGTATCTATCTTATCCGTTAAGCTACTTAATGTTAAAGAAAGAAGTGACATAATTAATTGTCCATCAGAAAAATGGAAAGGAATATTTCTCCCTTTTTCGTCTCTCGCATTAATTAATTGCAAAACACCATATACATCTCCAACATGATTTTCCATAGGTATTGCCAAAATTGATTTAACCTCATTTCTATTTGGAACACCAACATCTACTAACCTTGAGAATTCACAGCCTTCACTGACACTTATTTTTTTTATATTAACTAATTCATGATTCACTATTGCTCTGTAACAGGTACTTTTATAATCTAACTTTAAAGGAACTCTAGCATTTGTATTAATTGCATTTACTTCGAAATCTTTACCATCATACATAACCTCTACTTTCGGATATAGAAGTTCTCCGTCAAACCTATAAAATATACCAACATCACAATTAGTTATCTCTACAGCTTTTTTTACAACATGACTTATCATCCCATTTTCATCATTTTCCTCTGAAAGAATAATTCCTATTTTTAGCAGCTGATCTATACCGGTTTTCACCATAATTTTACCTCCGAAATACTTCTAGGTAATTATCAAAATAATTCATTTCAACAAACGGTTGCTAAGCTTTGCCATTGACAGCATACTAGATTATATCATAATATTCTTTGGTTTACCATAACACTTTTTATCAGATAACTTTTAATATTACTATTTTTTAATAATATAACTCATACAAAAATACAAAATAGATTGACAACAAACGACAGGACTTATTATCTATCCTTTATGGATATTAACGGCCATCATAAAAACAAAATCAAAAAACAATTGTTCATCAAGACAAACACACACACAAATTTGATATAAAAAATAATAAAAGACCCTATAAATAATTTATAGGGTCTTAAAAATTGCGGAGACAGGATTTGAACCTGTGGCCTTCGGGTTATGAGCCCGACGAGCTACCGGACTGCTCCACTCCGCGATATCAAACTTACTATATTAAGTATAGTCAATTTATTAAAAAAGTCAAGTCTTTTTTAAATTCCATCCTTAAAATTTAACTCTAAATTAGATCTTCTTACTTTCCAGTCTGGCATAAGCCTACCTAGCTCAGAATAAAAAACATTTCCATGATTTCTATAAATAAAATGCAGCAATTCATGTAATACTACATAATCAATACAAGCTTCAGATGTTTTCATTAGCTGCAAATTTAAACCTATTCTTCCCTTAGACGGTATACAGCTTCCCCAACGACTACTCATGTTTCGGACATAAAATTCTGGTTTTCTTATCCTATACTCTTGCAGTAGCGGCAACATACGATCTATAGCTGTATCAAATACATCATAGCATCTTTTTTTCAACCAAATAAGATATAGTTCTTTTACTTCCCTTGAACGCTCAGCAAATGGAGAACAAATTTCAACTGTATGATCTATCAATCGGATTCTTATTTCATGATTATAATACATTTTTATCATACACAATTTTCCGAGAAAATATACCTGTTTATCAGAATAAATTTCTGAATCTGGCTGATTCATTTTTCTCTTCTCAACCTTAGCTAAATGTAAAAATATCCAGTCAGCCTTTGCATACATAAAAGACTCTATTTCCTGCCTGGAAACTTTTGAGCTAGCAGATACTAAAATTTGGCCTTCAGAATTAATACGTATATTAATATTTTTCACTTTTTTTTCTGTAAAAATATACTGAATGTTTAATCCATCATATTCAAAAGAACGAACTTCCATCATTAATTCCTCCACCATAACCCACGTCAATAAGAAAAAGAGACATTACATATAAGTAATGTCTCTAAGAGGCGACAATCAGATTTGAACTGATGATCAAGGTGTTGCAGACCTATGCCTTACCACTTGGCTATGTCGCCGTATTATAATGACTCGACCGGGAATCGAACCCGGGTTACAGCCGTGAAAGGGCCGTGTCTTAACCTCTTGACCACCGAGCCTTACTTAACCTCCCCGAGTAGGATTCGAACCTACGACCCACCGGTTAACAGCCGGTTGCTCTACCGCTGAGCTATCGAGGATTATTGACTCCGGCAACCACTTACTTTCCCAGGTAGCTTCCCACCAAGTATCATCAGCCGCTTGTGTCTTTACCGTCGTGTTCGGCATGGGTACGGGTGT
>JAGZLR010000050.1 GCA_018364635.1 Clostridiales bacterium
GTGTGATGATGTAGCACCGCTGGCAAAGGGTACGGCTGGATGAGAACCATGCAGGGGTGAGATTCCCATGAGCTTTAGCGAAAGCTGTTCGGTTTGCTTCAAAGAAAATAACAGGAGGTTGTTATCTTATGGAAAACACAAAGAATCCTGCCCCTGAAATGATACGGGAATACCAGATAGGAAACACCTGTTATGTGGTAAAATCCCGCTCAAAAGAACAGGCACAGGAAGACGCAGTAACGAAAGTAAAAAGGCTTATCCGTAATGACTTGAAACAATAATTTTGCTATAAAACAGGGCAGACAGAAAACAGCAAATGCGGTACAATAAAGTTGCAAAAGCATTGTCTGTTTGACTGTCGGATAGGAGGTATTTATGTTACAGCAGTCAAACAACACTATCACTTCCATTTATCCGATTGGAAATCAAACAGAGGAATTAACCGCATTATACTGTCGGCTTTCACAAGATGATAAACAGGAGGGTGATTCAAACAGTATTATTAACCAGAAAAAAATCCTGAAGCGTTATGCAATCGAACATGGGTATCAGCCTTATGTGTTTTTTGTAGATGATGGATTTTCTGGTACAAATTTCAACAGACCAGATTTTCAAAGAATGATTGCAGAGGTCGAAGCAGGAAGAATCAAACGCGTTATAGTCAAAGATATGTCAAGACTTGGGCGTGATTATTTGCAGGTGGGAATGTACACAGAAATTATGTTCCCGAACATGGATGTCCATTTTATTGCTGTCAATGATGGCGTGGATAGCCATGTGGGGGAGAATGAGTTTACCCCATTTCGTAACATAATCAACGAATGGTACGCAAAGGATACCAGCAAAAAAATCCGTGCAGTCAAACGTTCTAAAGGAATGGCAGGCGAGCATATCGGTTCTCACGCTCCTTATGGCTACATGAAGAATCCTGACAATAAAAAGGAATGGCTTATAGATGAAGAAGCCGCCGAAGTGGTTCGGGAAATCTTCCGTTTATGTGTCAATGGTTATGGACCGACACGAATTGCAAATATTCTAACGGAAAGAAAAATTCTTTGCCCTACTTATTATGCGTTAGAGCATGGGGAAAAGCCACGAACCGTTCTTCCGCCTGACAAGTATCTGTGGAGCGCGACTGTGGTATCTCATATCTTAGAAAGAATGGACTATTTAGGACATACTGTGAATTTTAAGACCCATGTTAAGTCTTATAAAAATCGCAAAAAAATTGATAACAGTCCTGAACAATGGAGGATTTTTGAGAATACCCATGAAGCAATCATTGACAAGGAAACCTTTGAGATTGTACAGAAAATCCGTTCCGGAAAACGCCGCCCTACCAAAATGGGGGATATGCCTATGTTCTCTGGTTTGCTCTACTGTGCAGATTGCGGAAGCAAAATGACATTTCATAGGCAAATGGCACAGAGCGCAGAGAAACATAATTTTGTATGCAGCAATTACCGGCACAATTCAAAATCATGTACTATGCACTATATTCGTAATGTAGTAGTCGAACAAATTGTGCTGGAAAACCTGAAAGAAGTTATCCGCTATGTATCAGATTATGAAGATGAATTTGTTCAGATGGTAATGGACACGGATATGCGGCAAAGAAATAAAGAACTGTCGCAAAAGAAAAAACGGCTTACAGAAATCCATTCCCGTATTCAAGAGTTGGACAAAATTTTTCAACGGATTTATGAAGACAATATTAGTGGAAAACTTTCAGATGAGCGCTTTATGAAACTTTCAAAAGGATATGAGGAAGAACAGCATACTTTGCAGGAAGAACAGACTTCCTTAGAGAAAGAATTACAGAAAGAAGAAAAACAATCTGTGGATGTAAAGCAATTTCTTTCAGTAGTTCGCAAGTACACTAACCTTACAGAACTAACACCAGAAATTGTACATGAGTTTATCGACAAAATTATTGTCCATGCTCCTGATAAGAGCAGCGGTAAACGCTTACAGGAAATTGAAATTATCTATAACCATATCGGAGTATTCGACCACTCAAAGGTCACTTTGTGGAAAGGAAAAGCGGTATAGTACGCAACATACTATACCGCGAAACCTAAATCTTAAAAACATCCTTACCAAACCCTCACATTTACTGGGTTTTCAGCCCTTGTCATCATTTATTCTTCTTCCAGCTTTAAAACACTCATAAATGCCTGCTGTGGCACCTCTACAGAGCCAACCATGCGCATTCGTTTCTTACCTTCCTTCTGTTTTTCTAACAATTTTCTTTTTCTTGAGATATCTCCACCATAGCATTTGGCAAGTACATCTTTTCTCATCGCACTGACAGTCTCACGGGCGACAATTTTGCTTCCAATAGCCGCCTGGATTGGAATTTCAAACAGTTGTCTTGGAATCTCTTTTTTGAGTTTCTCACAAATCTTTCTGCCTCGTTCCACCGCAGAGTCCTTAAATACAATAAATGAAAGAGCATCTACAACTTCTTTATTGACTAAAATATCCAGTTTTACAAGCTCAGAAGCTTTATACCCAATCAAAGAATAGTCAAAGGAAGCATATCCTCTGCTACGTGACTTCAATACATCAAAAAAGTCATAGATGATTTCATTTAACGGAATTTCATATATCAACATCGCTCTGGTATCATCCAGATACTCCATGCTCTTATATTCTCCTCGCCTTTGCTGACAAAGCTCCATGATCGTTCCAATGTAATCTTTAGGCAAAATAATTTCTGCCTTTACAATCGGCTCCTCCATATGTTCTATCCTTGACGGATCAGGCATATTGCTTGGATTGGAAATCTCAAACTGCGCGCCGTCTGTCAAGAAGATTTTATAAATAACACTAGGTGCCGTTGTTACCAGATCTAAATTATACTCTCGCTCCAGCCGTTCTTGTATAATATCTAGATGCAGCAATCCTAAAAAACCGCAACGAAAACCAAAACCTAACGCGATTGATGTCTCAGGTTCAAAAAATAGGGATGCATCATTTAGCTGTAACTTTTCCAGCGCATCTTTTAAGTCTTGATATTTCGCACCATCAGCTGGGAAAATTCCACAATAAACCATAGGATTTACATGTTTATATCCAGGGAGAGCTTCCTTGGTTGGACGACCTACCTCTGTAATGGTATCACCAACTCGTGTATCAGAAACCGTCTTAATACTTGCTGTCAAGTAGCCAACTTCTCCTGCCTTCAATTCGTCACATGCCAAATATCTCCCTGCGCCAAATACACCGACTTCCACTACATCAAATTCTTTTTCTGTCGCCATCAGACGAATTTTCATGCCCCTTTTTACTTTGCCATCAAACACACGCATGATGACAATAACCCCTTTATATGGGTCATACACTGAATCAAATATCAATGCTTTCAGAGGACTATCCTCATCTCCCTGCGGTGCAGGGATATCCGTCACAATCCTCTCCAGCACCTCTTCAATATTGATCCCATTTTTTGCCGATATGAGAGGTGCATCTTCAGCAGGAATTCCAATAATATCTTCGATTTCTTTTTTTGCCAATTCAGGGTTAGCACTAGGAAGATCTATTTTATTGATTACAGGGAGAATCTCGAGATCATTATCAATCGCAAGATAACAGTTGGCAAGGGTTTGCGCCTCCACTCCCTGTGCAGCATCAACAATCAAAATAGCACCTTCGCAAGCAGCTAAACTTCTGGAAACCTCATAATTAAAATCCACATGTCCAGGGGTATCAATCAAATTAAATGTATACTCTTCTCCATCCTTTGCTCTATAAATTAGACGGACTGCCTGTGCTTTTATTGTAATTCCTCTTTCTCGTTCCAAATCCATATTGTCGAGCACTTGTTCTTGCATCTCGCGCTCTGTCAATAATCCAGTTTTTTGAATCAAACGATCTGCTAGTGTCGATTTTCCATGGTCAATATGTGCTACAATACAAAAATTTCTAATTTTCTCTTGTCTATTCAAAGACGTTCGTCCTCCTTATGCTACTTTCAGCCAAACGGCGTTTTTATCCATGATGTATGCATTATATCATACTCACAAAAAAAAGAAAATAAAAGAACTTCATAATTGATTACTTTCCCAATCGATTTAAAGCATCCATAAGAATCTCTCCCATCTTTTCCAGTGATTGTTCTGCTTCTAGTGAAGTGTTATTTTCATCCCCAACCTCCACTAATAAAGAAAGTGGTCGAAAATATGTACTATAACGGTAGGGTTTTATATATACCTTTTTCATTAACCCTGGATATCGTGTTTGAGCAGACGCATAACATTTTCGGCTAAATGCTATATTTTGCTGTACATACGGATTCTGAGGTGAATTTTCACCAGTACAAACCCCATTAACCAGCATTAGCTTTGCCTCTCGCTCTACATCCTGTCCATTATTATCTGTAACAACAGTAGGATTTGACGCATCTCGGTGAATATCAATAACTACCTGTATAGATGGGTACTTTTCCAAAATACGACTAATTTCTTTCCCCATCGTTTCATAGCTGGTTTCCCGCTGAGTATCAAATACAGCTGCACTACGCACAATGTCAAGTCCATAACTGTTTGCTAAAAACTGACTAAATTTTTCACCTACATCTAAAACAGATTTACCATCACAATATAATTCTGAACCATGGGTAGAAAAAATTAATATCTCAGGATCTGTACCAGAAAAATCGGTTTCAGGAAGTTCTATCTTTCCATCTATAACTCCTTTTGGTATTTCTGTACCATCTTCCACCCAATAATCTGACGCTTTCTCTTTCTCTTTTTCTTTCTCCCTATCCCAAGTAATTGGTACACCTTCTTGAAAAAACCACATCTTCCATCCATCTTGAATTCCATCCATAAAAAATAGAAGGAATAGGAATAAAAACCATGTTGCCACTTTCCAGTAGCGACAAAAAAGTTGTGCCATTCTTTTTTTCATCTATCTCTCCCCTTTCCATTCTATTTTATTTTCATTAGGATTATTTAATCTAACCTTTATATAATCTTCAATTTTTATTCACAGTTTATACATATTTAAGGTTTATACTGGAAACATAAATCAAGAAAAAAGATATATTCTTTTGGAGTGACCAATGTCAGAAACTGAAACCTATGAAATTATTGATATAGATTCTGATCATGTTATTGATATGACAGATTCAGAGAAGACATTCTCGAAGCCTTCTGTAGGAAATCACTCTCCCCTCCCTAAGAAAAAATATAATTCCTACAGGAGTGTCTTCTTGAAATTGATGAAGTTCATAAAACTCAACTTTGGTGTGATATAAATTTCAAAAAGATTTTTTTGACCCCTTCATTTTTTCTTTTTGGATTTATATATAAATAACCTAATACCTGAATCGCTGTCCCCTGGACCCCAACAGAGTACAGCAAAAATAAAACTCTTTCTTTCCGCAGAAAGAGTTTTATTTTTTCACTTATGGTATAATAAAGATAAAGGAGGGTTGTTGTAATGGATTTTTTAGACTGCATCATTAAAAAAAGAGATGGGAAAATATTGACAACTGAAGAAATAGAATACTTTGTACAGGGTGTAACCAAAGGTACAATCCCTGACTATCAAATTTCTGCGATGTTAATGGCAATATACTTTCAAGGACTTTCCTCTGAGGAAACAGGAGCACTCACCATAGCTATGGCCAACTCTGGAAAATGTTTTCAAATGACAGAAATAAACGGCATAAAAGTGGATAAGCATAGTACCGGCGGTGTCGCAGATACAAGTACTTTAGTTTTAGCACCTCTTGTAGCTTCTTTGGGAGTTCCAGTGATTAAAATGAGTGGCAGAGGGTTAGGCTTCTCAGGTGGCACCATAGATAAACTGGAAGCCATTCCAGGATTTCAAACTTCTCTGACAGAAGAAGCTGCTATAAAACTAGCCAAACAAAATGGCCTTGTAATCATGGGACAAACAAAAGGACTGACTCCAGCAGATAAAATCCTTTACGCTTTAAGAGATGTGACGGGTACTGTAGAAAGCCTTCCGCTTATTGCTTCAAGCATTATGTCTAAAAAAATTGCCGCCGGCGCCGATGCTATTGTTCTTGATGTCAAATGCGGCAGTGGCGCCTTTATGAAAGATCTAATCTCTGCACAGAAGTTAGGCAGAGAAATGGTATCGATTGGCAAACAAACAGGTAAAAAAGTTTCAGCAGTCATTACTTCTATGGCTCAACCTCTCGGTAATTATATCGGAAACGCCTTAGAAGTACGAGAAGCTATCGAAGTCTTACGTGGAAACGTAAAAGGTGATCTACTTTCAGTCTCTCTAGAACTTGGAAGTCATATGCTATTACTTGCAAACCGTGTAAAATCTTTAGAAGAAGGCAAATCACTTCTGTTGGGTCAAATTCAAAACGGAGAAGGACTACGTAAATTCTGTAGTTTTATACAATTACAAGGCGGTAATCCAAAAGTTACAGAAGATCTTTCGCTTCTGCCACATTCGAAATGTACATTTATACTAAAAAGTAAAGCAAACGGATTTCTTTCTTCCATGGATACCTCAGCTATCGGTAGAGCCTCTATTGAGACAGGTGCCGGAAGGCTTGTCAAAGATGATATTATAGACCCTGGTGCTGGTATTATTATGCGGGTCCGCCTTGGAGATCAAATTTCTATTGGTGATCCATTAGCAGAAATCTTTGCTTCCACCATGGAACAATGCGAATCTGCTGCCAAAATTCTCTTAAAAGCTCTCACAATTTCACAAACAAAACCATCCCCTATTTCTTTAATTCTGGATACTATCGATAGTTCAAAGGAGGAGGTATTTCTATGAAACGGGCAATTATTATTGTACTGGACAGCGTTGGCATCGGCCAACTACCTGATGCTGATCAATATGGCGATATTGGAAGCAATACCTTAGTAAACTTAAAAAAAGCACGGCCTGATATGCACTTACCCAATCTTTGTAGGCTTGGTCTAGGTAATATAGATGGGGATGAGATCTCTCTCTTGGGAAAAGTCTTAAAACCAGAAGGCTGTTTTGGTAAAATGGCAGAATTGTCTTACGGAAAGGATACTACAACCGGCCATTGGGAAATGGCTGGTGTCATAACAAAAAAAGCCTTGCCGACCTTTACAGAACATGGGTTTCCAACATCCTTTCTCTCAAATTTTGAAAAAGCTATCGGACGTAAAACCCTTGGCAATTATGCAGCTAGTGGAACTGAGATCATACAAGTATTAGGAGACAAACATGTAGCGACAGGCTATCCTATTGTTTATACTTCCGCGGATAGTGTATTCCAAATCGCTGCACATGAAGACATTATACCACTTCCTGAACTTTACAAAATATGTGAAACTGCTCGTGCTATGCTGACAGGTGACCTTGGTGTTGGACGTGTTATTGCACGGCCATTTATTGGAAAAAATGGCGTTTATACTAGGACAAAAAATCGAAAGGATTTTTCTCTACCGCCGACAGGCACTACTATTCTTGATCTCTGTGTAAAAAACGGTATGGAAAGTATTGCCGTTGGTAAGATAGAAGATATTTTTGCACACAGAGGCATTACTCTGTCCAATCACACCACAAATAACGCTGATGGCATTGATGCTGCTCTTCAATATATTCAGTCCCCATCAAATGGTCTTTTATTTATAAACCTTGTGGACTTTGATATGATTTACGGCCATCGCAACGATATTCAAGGTTATTCTGATGCATTGATGTATTTTGATCAAAAATTACCGCTTTTGATGGATGCCATGAAAGAAGACGATATCTTGTTTATCACAGCGGATCATGGTTGTGACCCCACAACCCCTAGTACAGACCACTCTAGAGAGTATGTTCCGTTACTCGTCTGGGGTAAGTCCTTACAGTCCGGCGTTAATTTAGGAGTTCGCTCTACATTTGCAGATCTTGCAGCAACAATCTCTCAATTTCTTGGATTTGAATACGATTTCCATGCACAAAGTTTCTACAATATGATTAAAAAAGATATTTAAGCAATATTGATTCTATCTCCCTAACTCATTGATTTAAAAGAGACAAAAAGAGGGACAGTATTCTGTCCCTCTTTTAATCGTTGATGATATCCATCACTTCTTTTTTGTATTGTTCTGCCTGCTCACATGTCTTCTTCAAATATCGGATTACACTGACAGGATATCTTCCAGATGCCGTTTCTCCTGTGACAATAAGGCTGTCAGCGCCATCTAAGACAGCATTAAAAACGTCACTTACCTCAGCTCTCGTAGGCACTTCCGACTGCTGCATCGAAGCTAGCAGCTGAGTCGCAACCATAACTGACTTTCCTTCCTTTGTACACTTCCTACTTATTTCTTTTTGAATCCGCGGAAGATTCCACAGCGGCATCGCATTTCCCAAATCACCTCGTGCAATGACAACCTTATCACAGTTAGAGATAATTTCGTCAATTTTTCTGACGCCATCCATATCCTCTATTTTAGCAAAAATCTCAAGATCAGGACAGCCTGCTCTTCCCATCGCCTTTCTCACTTCTAACAAATCCTTTTTGCCTCTGACAAAAGGCTGTAGAATACCTGTCACTCCCATTTCTACTGCGCAGGCCAAATTCTTCTCATCTATCTGTGTCACTGCTGGTAACTCTATGTTGCACTCCATAAGAGCGATACTCTTTTTCTGAAACAAAGTTCCGCCTCGAATGACTTCACAAGTCATTTGATCCTTTTTTACATTTTTTATACGCAATAAAAGTTTTCCATCATCCAGCAATATCTCTTGACCTGTTTTCACAGCTGAAAAGAGAACATCTGGTACAGCAATGCCACCACAACCTAACAGAACCTCTTCCTTCTCCCTTAAGTTTACAGGTTCTCTTAAATCACCAATCCTCAGCTCTGGTCCCTGCAAATCAATGATAAGTTCAGGTTTCACACCAACCTCATATCCTGCGTCGAATACATTTTTAATCCACGTCTCACTCTCTTTTAAACTCATGTGAGATAGATTTAATCTTACCCCTGACATGCCTTCTTGAAACATAGAAACAAGAGTACTTTTCTCATGGCATCGAGGCCCCAAAGTAGCATATAAATGGATCATTTTTACCTCCCTTTCGATATAAATAAAAACCCGGAATTCCTCCGGGTTATTGTTGTATATCTGTTTTTTGATTATATTCTTCCATTTCCAAAATTGCTTCACATATCATCTGCTTTGTCACTTCATATGGGTAAATTCTCACATCAATTCCCTGAAGTGCTTTATCAGCAATTTTTTCAATCTGATCTATCCTACAGTTCATATCAGACAATTTTGTAGGAAGACCCATAGCTCTATTAAATCTAAAAATTTCATTGCGTTTTTCTTCAGCAATCTTTCTATCTTTTTCCTCTGTAGCATAATTTTTATCCACTGTCAGAAGGATTAAAATACCATAGGAAACCACTTCTCCATGAAGATGATGATATTTTTCAATCTCTGGAAGGACTGTAAATCCATTATATACTGCATGGGCAAGGCCAGTTGTATAGTCGACCTGCACAAAATTAGATACAATACCAGTTGAAATAATGATTCCTAAAATTACTTCCACAAGTTCATCTGTCACCTTATTTTTTTCACATGCCTCTAACGCCTGCACACCCCAACGAATCATTGGATCTGCACACATTCTACTTAATGAAATCCCCATTGCATCTGAATGTTCTGGGATACAGTCTCTGGAGGAAGTCGTAGCTTCAAAAAACTTTGCCATTGTATCTCCAATTCCTGCCCAAAGATACTTCTTTGGTGCTTCAGCGATAATCTGAGGATCGATAAAAATATGATTTGCTGGTACCTTTGAGAATGAATATTCATTCAACGATCCATCTGGATGATATATGATACCTAAACTTGTGCATGCTGCACAGGTAGATGCAATTGTTGGAAAGGTAAAAAATGGACGATTTGTCTTGTGCGCCAATACTTTACATGTATCAATGGCTTTACCTCCGCCAACTGCAAAAATCATATCCGCTTCCTGTACTTCAGGTTTTTCCATCAACATGTTCATGTTTTCATAGCTTGCTTCTCCACCATACCAACAGGTACCTGTAATTTCAATAGAAGAATTAGCTACAGCAGCGCGAATTTTCTCTTCCGCTGCTGCCAGTGCTTTTTCTCCCCCAATAATGACTGCCTTTGATCCATATCTTGGGCAAACTTGCTTTATCTCACCATAAGCCCCATCCCCAATATGATATCCTGCAAATAATGTCTGTCTTGTATCTGTCATAAATCACACGCTTCCTTTCCCGCTAATTCAATCAAAGCTATATGTTTTTGTTTATTACTCACCTTGAAGCTGTTGAAAAGAAACATCTTCATAGGACTGTGCACTGGAACATCCTTCAAATTCCGGATGTTCCTGAATGAACTTTTTGTTCTTGTAGTGCCCTACTGTCAAAAATGGAATGATAATAATTGCAATTCCTAAATAACCACAATAACCATAACCATACTTGATAATATTTGTCAGTCCTGCAAGAGCAACTGTCATGGAAATAATCATAATAAATGCTGATACAACGGCAGAGCGCACAGGTGCACTTTTTATACCACTTAACACTTTCATTTTCTCAAAGCGTCCAACAAATCCAAAAACTGTCGTAACCCCTGTAGAAATCAGGCACATCAGTAGTGCTACAGAATAGATAATATTTAACCCCGCAATTGACATACTGTTGCAAGCTGTCAGTGTTGGGATTGTGGTGCCGTTTTCTACAGCTTCAAATACCGGGGCCCAGCCCATCAGCATCAGAACTGAAAGTGTTAAAGCAACTGCATTTAATACAAAAGAAATCCACATAGACTTTGAACATGAGCGGCGATTCATTAATGGCATACCGCAGACAATCATTGTAGGTATAACTACTGACTGGAATCCAGCATATGTGAAGGATCTTAAAATTGCATTTGGCAGTAAGCTTAAATCCAGATTAGACATAGCCATGCTAATTTCAGGCAATTTAAATTTCATACCAGTTGCAAAAATTGTAATTGCACATACTAAAATAATCAGGCCCATAATGGTGGAAGCCTTTCTTACCAAACCTGCACCAAAAATTGTTAAAAACAAAATAATGATACCAACAACTACAATCGCAAAATAATAATTTATATGAAAGCTTGCATTCAGTGTGGATGCAGCTGTCGCTATAGCTGCTCCAACAGCCATCAAAACCATAATATAAAAGTATACTTCAAAAAGAATCTCAATCTTATCAAACGGATGATATAACGTTTCAAATAATTCCTTATAACTTGTCATCTTTCTAGTGTTATACATCACCATACATTCCTTAATTGTCATTGCCAGCAGAAACATTGCAAGAATTGCTGAAAATGGTGCCCACCCACCACTGATGACAAAGTTCTGATACGCTTGATTGCCGGAAGCAAATCCGCCCCCTGCATGAGAACTAAATAATACAAATGCTACTGAAAAGATAATGCCCATAGGCACTTTTGAAAAGACCTTACTTTTTTCATTCATTGTGATCTTCCTTTCTTTATTTTTTATCCCCATTGAAAAATAAATCTATTGCTCACAATGTTACAGCTAACAAATCGTGTTTTTCCTTAAATCCCCTGATTTTTATTTGCTAGAGGTTCCATGTTTTTAAAAAGAAAACCCACCACAGTTTCATTTTTGAAAACAAAAAAACCTTTCGTTCTTTGGCTAAGCCAGAAAGAGACGAAAGGTTCTATCCTCACGCGGTACCACTCTCATTTATTTCAGAAAAATACACTCAATCAATACAAAACTTACGTTTTTATATTGTGCTGCTGTAACGGTCAGCCTCCGCATTCCCTTACTACAAATTTCGGAGAATTCGCTCAAAGGCGAGTTCGGCTACTTCCATTATACTGCCTTACACCAACCGGCAGCTCTCTGTGCTAAGGTAACTAGCTTACTATTCCTTCTCATTGCGTTTTAAGATTTATTTAACTGCTATAAAAGATAGCACAAAACTTTTTTTCTGTCAATACTCTTTTTCAATTTTTATCCAAAAAACCTTGTGGATGCAGTCTATGCCATTTCCATGCAGAAGCAATAATCTCCTCCAAGCTGTCATGAACAGGATTCCACCCTAAAATTTTCTTTGCTTTGAGGCTGGAAGCGATTAGCTGTGCTGGATCTCCTGCTCTTCTTGGCGCCTGTCTAACTTCAATAGGAAATCCTGTCACTTTTCTTGCAGTTTCTATCACCTGCTGAACAGAAAATCCAACACCATTCCCCAAGTTAAAAATATCGCTTTCTCCACCATCTGCCAAATATCTTAGGGCCAAGATATGGGCATTAGCCAGATCTGTGACATGAATATAATCCCGAATGCAAGTACCATCAAATGTGGGATAATCAGTTCCAAAAATATTGATTGCATCTCTTACCCCATTAGGCACCTGTAGAATCAATGGAATCAAATGACTTTCCGGCTGGTGGTCTTCTCCAATTTTTCCTGAAGCATGAGCACCACAGGCATTAAAATACCGCAAAGAAACAAAGCGAATTCCATAGGCTTTCGATGCCCAAAAAAACATCTTTTCCATTGCTAATTTGGTTTCTCCATAAGGATTTGTCGGCACAGTTGGATCAGATTCTACGATTGGGACCTGTTTTGGCTCTCCATAGGTCGCCGCAGTAGAAGAAAAAACGATTTTCATAATCCCATGCTCCACCATCTTTTCTAAAAGTACCTCTGTACCACAAAGATTATTATTGTAATATTTCAAAGGATTTTCCACGCTTTCTCCTACCAAGGAAAAGGCAGCAAAGTGGATCACTGCATCAATGTTTTCTTTTGTAAATAGAGTCTCCAAAAACTGATGGTCCCTGATATCTCCTTGATAGAAGCGAGCTTTTGGGTGAACCGCTTTTTGGTGCCCTGTAGCAAGATTATCACAAACCACTACATCTTCTCCAGCCTCACATAATTCATATACCGTATGGGAACCAATATATCCAGCGCCACCTAAAACTAAAACTGCCATAAAAACTCACACTCCGTTTCTTCTTCTATTATCTAGTTTTCCAGCACGCGATTGACTTTACAAGAGATATCAATCTCACAATCAAACACCCTTCTCCAAGGAAAGGCACAGCGGTCCATCTGAAACTCACCAATTTTCCATAATCCATCCTTTGTCCTATACATAGATCCGCTCATTTGCTCTATAATCTTATCAATACAAAGCCTTTGTTTCAATAAATAACTGTCTTTTTCCTCCCCAGCTTTTGGAACATATCCCTCTGACTGCAATCTTCTGCGCACTTGTCCCATATAAATTCCATCCTCTATCAACTTCATCCCCAGAAAGGAGCCCTGCCCTTGAATTAAAGTTTGTCCATCTATACCACTCTCTTGACTAATGCCAAACACTGCCGCATGGGAAAGACCTAGACCAATGGTATTCGCATTGGTATTCCATGCATTATAACAAACCAAATCTGATACAGAAAAACTTTGTTTGCCATCCAATATATCTAAAAATATAGCATTTTTTCCCTCAGCCGTATCATAGGCAAACAACTCAATCAATCCAATTTTTTTGCCGCTTTCTATCGCTTTTTCCATTTGATTTAGAAATGCATCCTTCTTTGGAGGATTTGTGTAGTCATAAACAAAGACCTCTATCGGTAACCCCTTCTTTTCTCTTCCCGCAGATAAAAAGTTTTGTGCATTTTCCACTAGCTTTTCGGGTGCCAAAACATCATAATCTGCTACAACTCCTGTATCTTCCAATCCAGAAATCTGAAGATTTGCTGACATTCCAGTGCGTTTTGCCAAATCTCTTGCATAAATCATCTGCGGAATTTCATCCATGCCAAAAAGAAAATTTACATGCTCAGATTTTGCCTCATAAGCAAGTTCAGCCTCTGTTTCAGAATAGTTTGACACAATTTTGCCTAAAATAGATTTTTCTCCTATGAGACTACAGGTCCGTGCAAAACTAAATTTTATCGGACTTCCATGTTCCGTTGGAATCCATGCAGGAGATTCTGTCTTATAAAACCAGGCGATAGACTCTGGCAGCTGAAGATCATCATTTCCAATAATAACCTCATCTATCAATCCTACTCTTTCCCAACGGATAATGCTTTCAAACATTTTCGCAGTCTGGTAAAATGGCGCTTTATATTGCTCAATGTAGGATAGTTTTTCTTTATCAGAACAAATTACACGCTCCACATAGGACAAATAAGATTTTTCAAAACTCTCCAATGACTCTTTACCCAGTTCCTCCGACTTATTTAACACATAACTGTATTCCATAAGAAACTGTATAGGTGTTACATAGGAGAATTTCGTCCGAATCGTTTCTTTATTTCTATCTTCTGGATGATCCTGCAAATAGAAAAAACTAAGCCCTCTGATCTTCTCTTCATCCGGCCATATTTTTTGTCCTCTCGTTTCAGGGAGATTTCTAGGCATACTGATATTTACATAATAACTTGGCTTGGAGTACTCTGACACCAGGTGGTACAGATCCTCCAGGCCTTCCTCTGTTCCTTGATAATTAGCACCGGCACGGCTTCCTACAAGCCCCCCTGAAAAATAAGTAGAGCAGTTCAATATAACTGTCGTATCTTCATGATTATTTATTTTTACTTTATCTTCAATTTCTTTTCTTATCCTGGGACTATCTGCCAACTTTTCCACCGAACCATCCTGTGTAAATAAATCAAGATATTTGTCTTCCGGCAAAATCACACAGTCTCCTTGAAGGTTAGCCAATTTCTCCAAATAATCTGTGCTGATTGGCCGACTATCAATAGGAGCAGTAATGATCGTTTCAGAAAAAGCTGTTGCCGGAAAAAGTGTAAGTACTCCTATCAAAATAAGAGCTTTCATGCGAATCTTCATCCTTAAACCTCCAATTTTAAACCATATAATTTAGATACCATTATATCATAAAATATCCTTTACCTCCTATTACGATTCAAATTTTAATCAAATATTAAATTTTCTCAAATAAAAACGTCTATTTTACGCCATTTCTTATCATTTTTGTCACTTGCAAGAAAATATAAACCATAAATTATAA
>JAGZLR010000051.1 GCA_018364635.1 Clostridiales bacterium
AAAAATGTGATCAAGGCACCATTGAGATTAATGGAAGATACTTATGCAAGTTTGAAGCAAATACAATGCAACGAGCTACAAAAAAAGAACTGTATGAAATTAGAAAAGACTTAGGTATGGTGTTTCAAAACTACCATCTTTTTCCGCATAAAACAGTTGTTCAAAATGTAATGCTTGCACTGACAGAAGTTTATCACTTGCCGAAAGAAGAGGCGTTTGAAAAGGCAAAAAGCATGCTGACACTTTTAGATTTGGGTGATAAGCTCAATAACATGCCTTTTGAGTTATCAGGCGGGCAAAAACAGCGAGTGGCTATTGCTAGAAGCTGTGTGACAAATCCAAAACTTCTTTGTTTTGATGAACCCACAGCAGCACTAGACTCTTCTTTGGTTATGGAAATTGTTAAAATTATTCGCTCATTTGCTGAAAAGGATCAAATGGGTGTTTTAATTATCAGTCATGATGAAAAATTTGTACGAGATGTTTCAGATCGAATTCTTTTTATGGAGAGAGGAAAAATCAAGCAGGAAATGTCAGCAGAGGAATACAAAGAAACTATGAGACAGTGATTTTTCCTCATTCTTATTTTTGGGTCTTGATTTTCTGATATACTAATTTTTTAATTGATCGTCCATATTCATTTTTTAGCCCTGTAGCTATAGGAAAGGTCTATTTATTGGTTCGAGAAAGGATATTGACAAATACTAACTGGCATGCTAAAATGAAGCCAATTTATATATCTAAACACTGAGAGAGGGAATAGTAAATTTTTTGATGATTTCAGAGAACTGCCGTCTGGTGCAAGGCAGCAATCAGAGATAAATTGAACTCGCCCAGGAGTGGCCCGCTGAAATGTAATTAAATGAAATAGGTGGGGACGGCAGTCTACCGTTATAAAGGACAGAATATTCTAATTAGAGAGTGTTTTAAAAGAGTGTATTCTCCACTAGGAGAATGAATGAGAGTGGTACCGCGGAAGAATTTTAACCTTCCGTCTCTTGCAAATTTGCAGGAGGCGGGAGGTTTTTTGTTATGTATATAAAATGATTTGCTGAGAGGGGATAGTGATATGATGAATTTTAAAAAGTACAGACCATATCCAACAATGGATATGCCAAACCGCAGATGGCCAAGTCAAGTAATTACGAAAGCTCCTACTTGGTGCAGTGTCGATTTAAGAGATGGTAATCAATCGTTAGAAATACCTATGAGTCTGGAACAAAAACTGAAGTTTTTTGACTTTCTTGTAAATATGGGATTTAAACAAATAGAAATCGGATTTCCAGCAGCTTCGGACACAGAATTTGAGTTTACGAGATACTTGATTGAACACCATTTGATTCCTGATGATGTAGTGATTCAAGTCTTAACGCAGTCTAGAGAGCATATTATCAAAAAAACTTTTGCGGCGTTAAAGGGAATTAAAAAAGCAATTGTACATTTATATAATTCTACATCTACGCTGCAAAGGGATGTTGTGTTTCATCATTCTATGGAAGAAACAATAGATCTCGCTGTTTTTGGCGCAAAATTGATGAATGAAGAAAAGGCGAAGATGCCAGAAACGGAGTTCATATTTGAGTATTCTCCAGAAAGTTTTACAGGGACAGAAATGGACTATGCCGCAGAAATTTGTAACGCAGTTATTGAAGTTTGGAAGCCGACGCCGGATCATAAAGTTATTATTAATTTACCTAGTACCGTAGAAATGTCTACGCCGAATATTTATGCAGATCAGATTGAATATATGTGCGATCACTTGATTTGTAGGGATTCTGTTGTAGTAAGTCTTCATGCTCATAATGATAGAGGTGAGGCGGTAGCAGCGACAGAGCTAGCTTTGATGGCAGGGGCCGATAGAGTAGAAGGAACGCTGTTTGGGAATGGAGAGAGAACAGGGAATGCGGATATATTGACAATTGCCATGAACTTATTTAGTCAGGGTATTGATCCTACATTGGATTTTAGCCATATGAATGACATTATGGAGATATACGAAAAGTCCACAGGTTTGGAAGTGCATCCACGTCATCCATATGCAGGTAATTTAGTTTATACTGCATTTTCAGGCTCTCACCAGGATGCCATTAGAAAAGGTATGGAGAGGATGAAAGAGCATCCAGACCGTTGGGAAGTTCCATATCTGCCAATTGATCCGATGGATGTAGGAAGAAATTATGATCCGATTATTCGAATTAATAGCCAATCAGGCAAAGGTGGCGTTGCCTTTGTTCTAGAACAGAATTATGGATTACATTTGCCAAAAGCGTTCCAGCAGGACTTGAGTATTATTGTTACGAAAGTGTCTGACCGCAAACATTCAGATTTAACAGTACCACAAATATATGATCTTTTTATAGAAAATTATGTGGATGTAAAAACGCCAATACAGTTAATTAGCTATGCAGAAACAGTTGTCAGTGATGGAGATGTATTTGTCAGTGCACAGATTTTGTATTATGACGAGAAAAAGGAGATTTCAGGTCATGGGAATGGTGTAGTAGCAGCCTTTTGTCATGCATTGGAGTCTATGTTTAACGTCTCCATTAATATTGAAGATTATAGGGAACATTCGCTTTCTATTGGTACAAAAGCTAGAGCGATTTCTTATGTGCAGGTAATTAGCCCTGATGGCAAGAGTTTCTTTGGTGCTGGTACCAGCAGCAATATTACAAAGTCTTCATTAAGAGCAGTAGTTAGCACAGTCAATAGGATGATTCAATAAGGGGGGAGAGCATTATGGGGATGACAATGACGCAAAAAATTCTTGCCGCAGCTAGCGGAAAGAATTCTGTGAAAGCAGGAGAACTGATTATGGCAAAACTGGATATTGTTTTGGGTAACGATATTACTTCAGCAGTGGCAATACCAGAATTCAAAAAAACAGGAGCTAAGGAAGTATTTGATAAGGACAAAGTTGTGATTGTACTGGATCATTTTACACCTAATAAGGACATTAAAGCTGCTGAGCAGTGTAAATGTTCGAGAGAATTCGCTTATGAAAAAAATATTACGAATTTCTTTGACGTAGGTGAAATGGGAATTGAGCATGCACTGCTTCCTGAGAAAGGACTCACAGTGCCTGGAGACTGTATTATTGGCGCTGATAGTCATACATGTACATATGGAGCAGTGGGAGCGTTTTCCACAGGGGTTGGAAGTACCGATATGGCAATAGGAATGGCCACAGGAGAAGCATGGTTTAAGGTGCCTAGCGCCATTAAGGTAGTAATAACAGGAAAACCACAGGGATATGTTTGTGGCAAAGATGTCATTCTCCATCTGATTGGTGAAATAGGTGTAGATGGTGCTCTTTATAAGTCTCTGGAATTTACAGGTGACGGAATCAGGTATCTTTCTATGGATGACAGGTTTGCGATCGCTAATATGGCTATTGAAGCTGGTGCGAAAAATGGTATTTTTCCAGTAGATGAGAAAACCATTGCCTATGTGAAGGAACACTCATCGAAACCGTATAAAATTTTTGAGGCAGATGAAGATGCTGTGTATGATTGTGTTGTTACTATCGATCTGACAACGCTGCGTCCAACAGTGGCATTTCCGCATTTACCGGAAAATACAAAGACCATCGATGAAGTGGGCGATATTAAAATCGATCAGGTAGTTATTGGATCATGTACAAATGGAAGGATTTCTGATATCCAGATTGCTGCTGATATTTTGCGGGGACGTAAAGTTCATAAGGGAGTAAGAACAATTGTTATTCCAGCAACACAGGAGATCTATCTTGAGAGTATTGAAAAGGGATATGCATCTGATATTATCAGAGCAGGTGCAGTATTTTCCACGCCGACTTGCGGCCCGTGTCTAGGCGGACATATGGGAATTTTAGCAGCTGGAGAACGAGCAGTGTCTACGACCAATAGAAACTTTGTAGGCAGAATGGGTCATGTAGAATCCGAAGTGTATTTGGCAAGTCCAGCGGTTGCGGCAGCTTCTGCGATTTTAGGGAAAATAGCTGATCCAGAAAAAATTTGAGAGGAGTGAATAAAATGAAAGCACAGGGAAGAGTGTTTAAATATGGGGATAATGTGGATACAGATGTTATTATTCCTGCAAGATATCTAAATGTATCCACAGGTCAGGAGCTGGCTGAGCATTGTATGGAAGATATTGACAAGGAGTTTATTCATAAAGTTCAAAAGGGCGATATTATTGTAGCTAGAAAAAATTTTGGCTGTGGTTCTTCAAGGGAACATGCGCCTTTGGCGATTAAATATGCTGGTGTATCTTGTGTTATTGCCTCCACATTTGCAAGAATTTTTTACCGCAACTCTATCAATATTGGAATGCCAATTCTTGAGTGTGAGGATGCCAGTGAAGATATCGATGATGGAGATGAGGTTTCTATTGATTTCAGTACAGGTATCATCACAAACTTGACAAAAAATCATATCTATCAAGCCCAGCCGTTTCCGGAATTTATCCAGAAAATTATGGAGAAGGATGGATTGGTCAGTTATACCAAATCCAGATTGGAGAAATAAGATCGGAGGATAAAAAATATGGGAACTTTTCGTATTGCAGTTGTGGCTGGTGATGGTATTGGCCCTGAGGTGGTGAAAGAGGGGATCAATGTATTAAAAAAAATAGGTCAAAAATATAACCATACATTTGAATTCCAACATGTTTTAGCGGGAGGCGCCGCAATTGATGCTTGTGGCAAATGCCTTCCGGAGGAGACAGTAGAAATTTGTAAAAATTCGGACTCTGTATTATTAGGTGCAGTAGGCGGACCAAAGTGGGATGGCGTACCTAATGCAGAGCGTCCGGAAAAGGCATTACTTGGTCTTAGAAGTAGCTTAGGTTTATATTGTAATTTAAGGCCGGCCACTATACATTACGCTCTGCGAGCTGCCTGTCCGTTAAAAGATGAAATTGTTTCGGACGGTTTTGATTTGATGATTGTCAGGGAACTGACAGGAGGAATTTATTTTGGCGACAGAGGCTACAGGGAAGGTGCATATGGTGAAGAAGCCTACGACACAGAACGCTATAGCCCTATGGAAATAAAGCGTATCGCAAAACTAGCTTTTGAAGTAGCTATGAAGCGCGGCAAAAAGATTACCAGTGTAGATAAGGCCAATGTCTTGGAGACATCCAGGCTGTGGAGAAAGATTGTGGAAGAGATGAAACAGGAGTATCCAGAAGTTACAGTGGAATATATGTATGTGGATAACGCGGCAATGCAGTTAGTAAGAAATCCTAAACAGTTCGATGTTCTGTTGACAAATAATATGTTTGGGGATATTTTATCTGATGAAGCTAGCCAAATTACTGGTTCTATTGGCATGCTTCCTTCTGCCAGTATGGGGGAAAGTTCTAATGGAATGTATGAACCGATTCATGGTTCTGCGCCGGATATTGCAGGAAAGAATATCGCCAATCCTATTGCAACAATACTTTCCGTTGCAATGATGTTGCGGTACTCTTTCCAACTGGAAGAGGAAGCAAAAGCAATTGAGTTAGCTGTGACAAAGGTATTAAATGCAGGCTATAGAACGGCAGATATTATGAGTGATGGCAATATTTTAGTTGGCACAGTAGAGATGGGACAAAGAATAATAGATGAGATCTAAACGTTTTGGTTGTCTGTGGGGGGACGCTTAGCGATTAGATAAAGGGGAACGCTGCGGTAAAAAAATACTTGCAGTGTTCTTTCTATAGAAATATAATATTAAAAACAGTTGACTGAGAGAAAGGTTCAAGGAGTGGAATTCTTAGTTTTATAAAGTGCAGAAGAATAACAAAGGAGAAGAAAAATGAATATTTTGATATCTTATCATATCTTTTTTTTGATAGTATTTTTTATGCTGATTGTCAGCGTTATAAAAACGCATAAAAGTAATTTAAGTAAAAATAAAAAAATGCTGCTTAAAATTATGGAAATGGTTTTATTGCTAGGTTCGGTGTCAGTTATTTTATTTCTAGATGCCATTGCATTGGGGATCATTGGGCCTGTTCCTAATTAATAGGATTTATGGGGGAAATGGACAAGGAAACAGAGAATTTGTGTTTATATTTTCAAAAAACGATTTTATGGGAAAGTATTAAAAATTACTTGACAATATTTTTTTATTTTGATAAAATAAGCAAGTCTTTATATGAAATATTGATTATATGCCCAGATAGCTCAGTTGGTAGAGCAGAGGACTGAAAATCCTCGTGTCACTGGTTCGATTCCTGTTCTGGGCATAGGTAAGCCGGAAGTTTTATATTTCCGGCTTTTTTCTTTGGAAGAAATAGGAAGATTCTATTTCTTCCTTTTTTTTGTATAAAAAATCTGCAACGGTTAAACAATAAAGGAAAAAACAGGAGGGGAATTATGAGCTATATTTCCTGTGACTTAAATGAAAGTAAAGAATGGATGGCCAATACATTTCAGGACTGTGGAGATATCATTCAACGGGAGTTTTATATTGGAAAAAATCGTGATGCAGCTATCTATATGGTATACACGGATAATATAACAAACGGCGATACCATCCAGGATATGATTATGACAAATCTGATGAATCGATGTGGCCCTAAAGACTTTCAAGGGACACAAAAGGAACGATTGCAAATTCTGTTTGAAGAAGCGATTGCCATTGGTGAGTTAAATCAAATCGATACTTATGAGGAAGGGGAAGCAGCTGTTCTGTTAGGAGATACCGTCCTATTTATGGATGGATGTGATTATGGACTGGTAGCTTCTACAAAGGGATGGCCAACACGAGGTGTTCCTACTGCGGAAACGGAAGTTGTGGTACAAGGACCTAAAGATGCTTTTTTAGAGGCAGGCAGCCAAAATATTGTCTTAATCAGAAGGAGGATACGAGACCATGCTTTAAAAGTCAAACGAATGAAAGTAGGAACACATACTCAGACAGATATGGCGGTTTTATATATCAAAGGGTTGGTGCGAGAGGATATCTTGGCTAACACAATACAAAGATTAAAAGATATAAAAATAGAAGGTATTTTGGATAGTGGAATGGCAGAACAGCTGATGGAAAAAAGTTGGTTTTCCCCTTTTCCACAAATACAGCTGACAGAACGGCCGGATAAAGCTTCTGCTGCTTTGTTAGAAGGTAGAATTGTTATTGTTGTGGATAATACGCCTTTTGTTTTATTGATCCCAGTAACAATGAATCAGCTATTTCAGGCGGCAGAGGATTATTATGAGCGGTGGGAGATTGTCAGTTTAATTCGCTTATTAAGGTTTGGTGCAGCTATTTTGGCAGTAGGTTTACCTGGATTTTTTGTAGCACTCACAATTTGGCGTCCCAATATGCTGCCAGCAGCTTTGGCTATTAAGATTGCTCAGTCCAGAGCAGGCGTGCCTCTTGGCGCGGCGTTGGAGGTTCTTGTTATGGAGATTGCTTTTGAGCTTTTAAGGGAAGCGGGTATTCGTCTGCCATCTCCAGTCAGTTCGACGATTGGTATCGTTGGAGGCATTATTATTGGTCAGGCGGCGGTAGATGCAGGGATACTGAGTCCATTTGTTATTATTGTAGGTGCTCTTACAGGTATTTGTACATTTGTTATCCCCAATAATGGCCTAGTTTCAGGACTTCGTATAAGCAAATATATTGTGCTTTTATTCTCTGCACTTTTTGGCATTTTTGGATTTTGGGTAGGTATGTTTTTTATTTTACTGCATCTTAGTGGCCTAGAAAGTTTTGGTGTGCCATATTTGTATCCGTTTTGTTCTGCATCAGCCAATGGCTACAGTGACTTGAAGGATAGTATTTTTCGGCTGCCAACATTTTTTTTAAGAAAAAGACCAATATTTGCCCGCAGAGGGGTGAAAGGGGAGGAACAGTAAATGTTTTTAGTAAATGGAAAGATATCAATTCGCCAGTTTCAAGTCTTTTTTCTGACAGGTTTATTTGGCATTGTGCTGGTAGAGAGTGTTGGCAACAGACAGTTTTTTGGGAGAGGGGGATGGATGTGTCTATGGGGGGCAGCAATCTTTTTAATTGCCGCCGCTGCTGTGTTCCGAGGAATTTTTCGTCTTCTTCCCGAAGGAAATCTCCTCCCTCCTTCCAAACAGATGAATATTTTTTGGAAAGTTTTATTGTTTGGCCTATTAATAAAAATTTTAGGGGATACCGTTTTTCGTCTATATATGGCAGCAGATAGTGTAAGAGATTTGCTTATGCCACATAGTTCTCAGAAAATGATTGCAGTTGTGATTCTTCTTTTGGCTTTTTATAGTGTGCGGCGAGGAATAGAAGCCATTGGACGTTTTGGAGAAGTCTTCTTTTTATGTGTGTTGCCCTTATTACTGGTGGTTGTCATTTTAGGATTTCGTTCGGGAGATATTTCTGAACTTCTTCCTTTGCGACTTCCAAAGGAGTTTTTAGGACGATCCTTTCGACTTAGTTTGGAAGCGTCAGGGATGGAATCAATTTTTCTTGCGATCATTTGTTTGAAGGATAAGAAAAGAAATGGTGGATTTTCTGCTGTGATGGCTTTAGGAACACTGCTTGGTATCTTTGGAATGTCAGTCACAGCGGTTTGTGGCATTGGGAACCTCCCCATCAGAAAATGGGCATTTTTACAGATGATGGATCAAATAGACCTACCTGGATTTTTTCCTGAAGGACAAGGCGTACTTTTGATTGCTTTTTGGATAGGAACGATCATTATTTGGATTGGCCTTAGTCTTTATTTTTGTCGCGAGCTGCTATTTTTTCTGACAGGTTGGAAGAAGGGGCGTATGGTAACGGCGGGAGCTTTCAGCGTGTTCTTATTTCTTCTATTTCTTTTTCCACAAAGTATAGAGCAAAATAACCATCTTCAGGAAATATGGCAGCTAATCTTTGGAACACTGTATCTTTATATTATCCCTTCAATCACATTCATTGTCTTGCTTCTGAAAAAAAGGGAGGGGGATAAGAAATGAGAACAAAATGTTTGTTTCTGGTATTAATACCGCTATTGTTCAGTGGATGCCGTCATACGATGGAGATGGAGGATAGAAATTTTGTTATCACAATGGGCATTGATAAGACAAAAGACGGAAATCTCATGATAACTGCTGAAACAGCATCACAAGAAGAGAATGAGCGCACAAAAATGATCTATGGTGAAGGAGTTACACTGTATGAAGCGATGAATCAACCTGAAAATGCGCAGAACAAAACAATTTATTTTGGACAGATGAAAGCGGCAGTCTTAGGACAAAATTTGTTGGAAGATGGGATTTTAACAGAACGAGTACTCAACAGTTTGGAAGATAACAGTGATGTTTCACTGAGGCTTTTACTGCTTGCCACGGATGGTGAAGCCAGAGAGGTTGTCGAACAATTAGGCAAAGAAGGTGGTAGTTCAGGACTGTTTCTTTGGGATTTTTATCAGGGAAATGCAGAAAGCGTTGGGCATGCAGACAGGATGGAACTTAATCGGTTCCTGAATCGATATAGAAAAGAGAATAATGGTGTTTTACCCCTGTTGAAGGTAAAGGAAGACCAGCTATTATTTGATGGTAGTGCAGTTATGGAAAACAATCAATTTTGTGGCTATTTAAGTTCAGAGGAAGAAAAAGGCGTACTGCTTGCAGAGGGAAGAGGCTATGGCGTTATCTTGGCAGGAAAGACTCAAGAAGCTTTTACAGTAGAGATAGGAAAAAATCAAGGCAAGTTTCGTTTTTATGAAAAAGGTGGACAGCCGTACTGTGAATTGACAGTAAAAGCTGATGGGATATTGAGAGGTGCTGAATTAAATCAATCTGTACAGAAAGCGGCAGAACAGGCATTAGAAAATGCTGTCTATAGTGCCTATCAAAAGGGGCTTACATTAAATGCAGACGTTCTTCAGCTAGAGGAACGAATGGAGAAGTATGGCGGAGGCATTACAGGAGACAGTATAAAACTGATTGTAAAAACAAAACTTATATTAAAAGTGGAATAAATTTATGAAAATCTGTCCATAAGAAAAAAGAGGTGACAGATATGAAGTATATGAATTTAATTTCTGCATATATAAAAAGAGAAAGAAGGCTTTTCCTATATTCTGCTTTGGGAGGCCTTGTGCTGACAACGGCAGTTACTTTTGGGTTGAACCAATGGAAGAACTATCATTTGCAATTAGGTTTATCTCAGAAAATAGTTCGGCTTCATGTCATAGCGGAAAGTGATAGCAGAGACGATCAGGAATTAAAACTAAAGGTGCGAGATCAGGTACTTGCACAACTGCGGCCAAAGATGGAAAACTGTCAAACAAAACAGGAGGCAGAAGAAATTATTCAGCACAATATTACTAAGATTAAAGAGGTTGCAGAGGCAACACTTCATCAGCAAGGGCATAGGGAATCTGTCCAAGTAGTTCTTCAAAAAGAAAATTTTCCTGTCAAAACTTATGGCCCATTTTCTTTTCCAGCAGGAGAATATGAATCGTTGTGTATCAGGATTGGGAAAGCTCAAGGCCATAACTGGTGGTGTGTCATGTATCCGCCGTTGTGTTTTGTAGAGGAAGAAGAATCTGTTGAGACGGAAAAGAGCCGTATGGAGTTAAGCAAGGTATTAAGTTCTGAGGAGATAGAAGCAGTAGAAAAACCAATAATAAAATTCAAAGCTGTAGAGATGTGGAATGATTTTTGGGATCATGGGGAGGATAAGAAATGAATCATTGGAAAAGGATGCTATTGGGGGTCTTTCTATGTCTGATGTTGATTGGATCTAAAACTATTATATCCCTTCAAGCTGCGCCGGTGTATTCTATAGGAAGCCGTGGGCAGGTAGTCAGAGAAATACAGCGTCGACTGTTGGATTGGGGATATTATTTTGGGGATGTGGATGGAATTTTCGGAACAGGAACATATGAGGCTGTTGTAGCATTTCAGGCGAGTAATGGTCTGACACCTGATGGAATTGCTGGTCCTGCGACATTAGAATATTTAGGTATAGGTTCTGATGTTGTTATGCAGCAAAACGATCTGGATTTGCTGGCCCAGATTATTTATGGAGAAGGGCGAGGGGAACCATATGAGGGTCAAGTAGCCATTGGAGCAGTCGTTTTGAATAGAGTAGAAAGTCCGTTGTTTCCGAATACGATAGAAGATGTTATCTACCAAAGAGGTGCATTTGATGCGGTAGATGATGGACAATTTTATCTCATGCCTAATGAGACAGCCTATCAAGCGGCACAAGACGCCTTAAATGGGTGGGACCCAAGTGATGGTTCTTTATATTACTGGAATCCGGCTACTGCAACAAGCCGATGGATCTGGTCGATTCCGATCAGAAAGACAATAGGCAGACATGTATTTGGATCAACAGATTAAAAAAGCATTCTCTATAAGAGAATGCTTTTTTAGGATCCATTATTGACGTACCAATGCTTGGAATTCTTTTGCAAGATCTTTATCTGCACATTTTTCAATAATCATATCATCAATTGCTGCACTGTTTACAGCATCAATAAATAACTGTCTTTCTTCATCTGTAAGCTGCACAACTGTACATCCATTTGCAATCAGGTTTTCTCTTGATTTGTCTTCCTGTTCAACAGAAAGTTCTTTTTCATGTACTGCTGCTTCCTCTAAAGCCTCAACGATTGCAGTTTGGTTTTCTGCACTTAAGCTGTCAAAGAACTCAGTGTTTGTTAAGCAGGTATATGGTGTAAAGATATGTCTTGTTTCGATGATAGCTTTGTTAACTTCATAGAAACGGGAAGCTTCAATCTGGAAAAGAGGATTTTCCTGAGCGTCGATTGTCTTCTGCTGTAAAGCGGTGTAAACTTCACCCATAGCCATTGGAGTTGGGTTAGAACCGATTGCTTTCCACATAGCCATATGAACGTCATTTTCCATTGTTCTAATTTTTAATCCCTTAAAATCTTCTGGTGTATGTTTTTCATCATTGCAGGAAACGTTACGGAAGCCATTTTCCATAACAGCAAGACATTTCATACCAACAGATTCAACTGCATTAAATACTTTCTTTCCTGTTTCGCTGTCTAATACTTCCCATGCTGTTTCTCTATCTGCAAATGGGAATGGGAAGTCAAAGAGATAATAATCTGGGGCAAAGTTTACAACAGGGGAAGAAGAGCAGATAACCATCTGGATGTTTCCAAACTGAACTGCCTCAATAGCCTCTCTTTCGGAGCCAAGAGCAGAGTTAGGATATACACTGACATTTACACCGCCGTTTGTTTTTTCAGCAACTAATTCTCCAAATTCAACTGCTGCCTGATGCATTGGAACTGTATCAGGAGAACTGTGAGCCAATGTGATTTCAACAGCATCCTCTTTGGCTGCAGGAGCATCTTCTTTTGAAGCAGAAGCTGAAGTGGAAGCTGCAGCAGGGGTAGAAGTGCTAGAGGAATCAGAATTACCACAACCAGCTAATGCGCCAGCTGCAATCAGAGCAGTAAGAATTAAAGATACTTTCTTTTTCATAAATAAAACTCTCTCCTTTTGTATATTAAAAATTTATCACACAATAATACAGCAAAATCCATGCCAAATATAAAAGCATTAAAAATCTTGATGAAATAAATTTTATTTGTTATAAAATGTTTTTTTTTTCGACATTAGTATGATTATTGGTTTTAATTAGAAACAGTATGTGAATGGATTCTGATCAATTCTGATGATTGCCATTGTTCTTGAAATAAATCATTATCTAGAAATCGTACTTATTTATATAGATATGATATTATGTACAGCTGTTTAAGGATAAGAGGTATCCGATTTACTCAGTTTTTTCCACAATGTTGATCGATTAATCTTTAAAATTTCACAAGTCTTTTTTGTGCTTCCTCCTGTAAGATTGTATATTCTTTCGATATATGCTTGTGTGTATGTTTTTAGATCCAAAAGTTTATCTGGGGTACATGTATTTTCTATAGGGTTATGTGAATAATCTTGCTCTTCTAAAACTGTATCAAATGTTCCAAGGATGACACATCGTTCCATAATCGCTTCTAGCTCTCTAATATTACCTACATAAGCTCGGTTTTCTAACATTTGTTTTATTTGTGATGGGATAGATGTGTTCTTCTTTTGATACTTTTTTGAATATTTTTCATAGAAATAATCAACAAGGCAACTGATGTCTTCTTTTCGGGCATCTAAAGAAGGAATATTCAGGTTTAAAATGTTAATTCGGAAAAAGAGGTCTTCTCTAAATTTTCCCTCGCACATAAGCTGAAATAAATTTTTGTTAGATGCACAAATGATTCGAACATCGACAGGGATAACTTTAGCGCCTCCAATTCGCATAATTTGTTTTTCCTGAACAACACGAAGTAACCGACCTTGGTATTCATAAGGTAAATCGCTGATTTCGTCTAAAAAAATTGTGCCGCGATGGGCTAATTCAAACACTCCAGGTTTTCCCTTATGTCGTGCCCCTGTAAAGGCGCCGTCCTCATATCCAAATAACTCAGATTCAATCAGAGTAGGAGGAATTGCGGCGCAATTTATGGCGACAAAGGGTTCTGCTGCCCTGGGGCTAGCATTATGAATGCTTTGACAGACCATTTCTTTACCGACGCCCGATTTCCCATAAATGAGTATAGGGGAATCATATTGTGCAAACTCTTTGGCTAAAAAAAGAGTATGTTTCATGGACTCGCTTTGATAGATAATATCTTCAAAATGGTATTTGGCAATAAATCCACTATCAGATTTTCTTCGCCTAAGTTCATGTTCTAATTCACTAATTTCTTTTGCAAGTTTTAATGTGATCACCATACCAAGATTGGTCTCTTCCAGACGGACAGGGATAAAATTCATAAGGATTTCCTTTCCGCGGATAGAGACAATTTGAGATAGTTTTGGCTTCTCTAAAGGATGGTCTTGTAAGAAAGAAAACTCAGGAAAGATTTCCCATAAAATATGATGTAAAAGTGCATTTTTTGTAAGGCCTAATAAATTTTGTGCTTCAGGATTATAGATTGTAACACGATTTTCTTTATCCAGGGAAAGAATGCCATTATGAATATAGTCAGTCAATGCTGCGGTCTGACGTTCTGTTTGTTCTTCTTTTTCAAGGGTTTTGACAAAAAGGTCGGCTTCTTTCAGTACCTCAAGAATTTCTTCATCTCGACAGCCGATAATAGCGCTGTGAATATCTTTGGTATGTGGAAGAAGTTTTACAGAGGTATCCCCAATAAAATATCGGATGCCATCAGCATAAGCATGCTGTAATAAATCTTTTGCTTTTTCGGGTGCATCGATGTATATATTTTTTACCGGATTGGATATAAACTGATTGATGTAATTGAAACCATAAATAATATTTTGAACGCCGATGACAGCTATAGTGCCTTGAGGCTTTGTCAATTCGTTGTAACACTCAATAATATCACAGACATCTGATTTCATTTCCAACACTAAATATGGATAGTGTTTCCGAAAATAGGTAGCTGTACCACCACGGCTAATCACAACCTTTAGTGTGGAAGGTAGAGAAATATTTTGGATGGATTCTGGAATATTGGTATCGGCATAGGAAACTAGAACATGAGACATAGAATGTTCTTCTACAAGTGCTAGTGCTTGCTGATAAATCTGTTTTGTTGGTGCAAAAAATGCAATTGTTTTTTTCTTATCATTCATGGAAAACACCTCCATTTCTATAAGAAAGTATACCATAGGCGACATAACTTCACAATAATGCGCATGGATTGATCCGAATAAGTTATAATATTTGATTAAATCCAAGCATAAACCCCAAAAGTCTAAACATGATGAAAAGCGCATAAAATGGGGATTCTTAGTTTTACACTATAGCATAAATTTA
>JAGZLR010000052.1 GCA_018364635.1 Clostridiales bacterium
CCCATCATGGTACTCATAAGGAGGAAACTCCGCATTTGTAGCCATAACAAGCACTTTGTCATCAGAAGAACTAGAACATGCGCTAACTGAAATAGCCATTGCAACAGTCAACGCCATTGCTAATAATTTTTTCATAAACTTATCTCCTTAGTTATTAAATATTTCTTTCAGTGTATCATTTTACAACCTTAGTGTCAACATAATCATACAAAAAGCTTGCATAAATGATTTGTATTATGCATGATTATAAATTATGGATTCAACTAACATATCAGAAATTTTATTATTTTTCTAATTTTTTTAATAAATAACGTCGAATAAAAGAAAAATTATCAAACAGTCTCGATCCGTAAACAATCACAGCAGCCAAAGACAACTGAATATTTAGTTTATTTCCCATCCAAACCAAAAATGCAGAGATAAAAGCATTTCCAAAAAAACCTGCAATAAAAATATCTAAATGGAAATTTTTTTGCATCAGGCTACGGATTCCCCCTAACCAAGTATCCAGACAGGCTAAAATAATAATAGCTACATATGCTAAAGAAGCTTGTGGAAAGGAAAAAGGGCTAAACATACCAGCAAGTACGCCAAGGATCATTGCTGCTAAAGAAAAAACAAAATATCCCATTTTAACTCTTTCCTCCATTCTGTATTGTAGGCTCTGCTTCTTTAAATTCTACTTTTGCAGAATACGCTGGTACAATAACTTCTGAACTTTTCTTAACATCAACCCGAATTCCCCATGGTGTTAGATTATCTACTACACCGCCTGGAAAAGAGAGTGCTGCCTCCATTACATCAGGGTCCCCAATTGCTGTTATCTCAAAAGGCACTGCAATTTTAACATTATTTACAGTCACCACCGAGCCTGAACAACGGATAGCAGTTCTAGCATTAAGTCTTTGTCCATTGATTGATATTGCCTCTGCTCCTGCAACATTCAATTCGTTTACTACGTTTAAAATATCTTCTGCATGCACAACAAAAGCGCTTGCTTCTGAGCCATCTGCAGTGGTTTTGCTGTCATCCAAAGTTACAATAATCCCTCTTCCTTTCATGGCAGTAAAACCAGCTGCATCTCTACTTTCATCTAATGTATCTAAAATTAATTGTAACGCTTTTCCCTGGTCATTTCCAGCCTCTGCAAAAGCATCTTCAAAGCCTTTTAACTTTTTTTGGGAATCCGCCAAAGCATTTGAAAGTCTTTCATTTTCCTCCTGTAATCCCTTTACTTGAGTGGAAAGATCGCTCGCACGTTGCAACTCTGTTGTATTCATTTGTTTCTTTACCGTCTTTACTTGAATACCAATGATAAAACCTAAAAGAATGCATACACAAGTAACGGCAGCACTTGCCTGTTTTGTTTTTCGATCCATAATTCACCTCAGTATTTTTAAGTTAAATACTTAAATATAATCGGTCCTGAAAGATTTGTTAAATTCAATGTACCTCTGTCTGTATCAGGAATTTGTTCCATAACAGAAGACATCGTTCTTATTTTTTCATCTATATTATCAATTGTGCCTAAAATAACGTCTACCTGTTTTACTCTTGCTGTTATCCTTTCAGGATCACTTACATTTAATTGTAAAATATTTCCTAATAATTCATATTTGCTGATTAGCTGTGCCACAGTAACAACAATATCAAATGACTCTGGGTTTTCTACCTGCAACTTTTCACCAACTCTAAACTCTGAAAAAATCAGCCCTGTTACAATCGGAAGATTTTTCTCACACTTTTCTACGGACTCCAATACTCTACCATATTCATCAATACATAAATATCGATTCATATAAGGCACATAACCACAAACATATCGCTCTTTTATCGTCAGTCTAACTTTACCAGGAAGAGAAAAAGAAATTTTACATTGATCTATATATGCTGATTTTGTCAATTTGCTCTCAGCTCCAGAAAGTAAAAACCAAAAGAGATTACTTCCTTCTTTCAAATCAGCCATTTCACAAATTTTTTCCTTTTCAAACTGATGTAGCCCCTCTACCTCTATTGTAGAAATTGAAAACAGAGGAGAAAAAAGGATCGCCGCCATCAATAGTACCCCAGAAAAAAAGAAAAATAACCGGCGTTTTAGTTTTCGTCTCCTTATATGGTGTTTCTTATAAATCGGAACTACGTTCTGCTCTTCTCCTTTTGTATCTTCATTCAAATAAACTCACCGACTTTTCCCTCTAAATTGCATAATGCTCCTACTATATTTTCATATCCACGGCCCACAAATCCAGGATCATATATTTTTGTAACGCCATCTGCCATCAACCCTGCAATCATTAAGGCTGCACCGCCTCTTAAATCTTTTGCAGTGACTTCTGCACCATAGAGTTTCTCTTTTCCTTCTATCAAAGCCAGCCTACCACAAATAGTAATTGCTGCACCCATTTTGATTAGTTCAAATCCTTGTGAAAGCCTGAATTCAAAAACCGTTTCCCTAATCATACTTTTTCCCTCAGCAGTTGTCAATAGACTCATCAGGATCGGTTGTAAATCTGTTGGGAACCCAGGATAAGGCGCTGTATTGATTTCACCAGGGGATTTCAACCTTTGACGAGAGGTCAAATAGATTCCTCTATGGTCTAAATCTATTTGGCAGCCCATATACTTTAGAGTCCTAAGAAAGGACTTTAAATGAGTTTCCTCTGCACCTGCTACCAAAACTTTTCCGTTTGTCGCAGCAGCTGCAGCTAAAAATGTACCTGCCACAATTCTGTCAGGCATTAACCGATGACAGGTGTCCTTCATTTGAGAACAACCATAAATTACTATTTGATTTGTACCATCACCAAAAACCTTTACCCCTCGTTTTCTAAGAAATTCTGCTAAATCTGAAATTTCTGGTTCTTTTGCAGCACCGATTAAAGTTGTTTGTTTGTCACAGGAAGAAGCAGCTAGCATCACATTTTCGGTTGCTCCTACAGAAGGATAGCTTAATTCTATTTTTCCGCCTTGAGGATAACCTTCTAGCCTTATGCAATCCTCCTCTTCTGTGCACTGTATTCCCATTGTCCGAAATGCAGATAAGTGTAGATCAATTGGACGTTTCCCTATGCGACATCCTCCAGGTAAAGGTAATACTGCATATCCAAAGCGGCCAGCCATAACGCCGGCAAACAACACAGAAGCTCTCATCTGAGAGATGATTCTTTTATCAGTCTTAGCAAATTCAGCATTCCTACTATCAACGACAAGTCTATGATTTTTAAATTCTGTCTTGCAACCATTTTCTTTTAATACTTCTATCATCATTCGTGTATCTTTAATATCAGGCACATTCTCTATTACATTTTCTCCTCCATAGAGGGTCGCAGCCAATATTGGGAGTGCGGCATTTTTGCATCCTTGAACTTGAACTTCTCCATGGAGACGGCTTTTTCCTTCAATTTGATAATAATGCATCCCAATCCCTCCCATCATCCTGCCACATCTTATGCCTATTTTCAAAAAAGTGTGACAAATAAAAAACACCGAAAACTTTTTTCGGTGTTTTTGAATGCTAAAAATAAGATTTATTGATCCATATTGCTTAAAATATTTTCTACATTTTTGATTTGATTAGAATTTGGATATTGATCTCTGACTTTTTCATAATACTCTCGAGCCTGTTCTAAGTCATCTTGGCTTTCAGCAATTTTCCCAAGATAATATAACGTATCATCCACAAACTCTGTATCCGTTGCGATTTTTAGTACAAGCTCTAAATTTGATTTTGCTTCGGTATATCTATTATTAAGAAAATCACTTTTCCCTTGATGATACAACTCTTCGGCAGCCTTTGGCCATGCAGTTTCTCGGATTGTATTATATCGTGCCAAATCTTCATCAGGCAGATCAGCAGTATCTAAATCCAGCGTTGCTTTTGTTGCTCCCACACTATCTCCATCACTTAACAATGCGGATGCATTTAAAATAACTTCAGTTTTTTCACGAATAGCTTTTTCTTTTTCTAAACTTTCCTTTTCAGCAAGCAAAGAAGCATTCTCACTCTTCAGTTTTTCATAAGATGCTGTATCCACTTGTTGTCCTTGACCTGACTCTTTCTGCAGTTGACTTATTTGATTTTCTAGTTCTGTAATGCGATTATCTTTACTTTCATCAATACCTGGAACAATCAAAATAAGAAGTACTGCTGCTGTTATAAGTACCCCTGATAGAAAGGATATAATTTCATTGCGTCCAATGACTCCTCGTTTTTTGACTGACGTATCTTTTGATACATGTCCATATTGCAAAGATTGTTCCTCTTCTTTATCTTTATAATCTGAAATATCTGTTTTATCTGAATTTCTTAGCTGAGATTCTCTTCGTACCCTCTTCAATTCTGATGGACGCAGTTCTTTTAAAATACTCATTGCTCTCGGATTCTCTTTATCAAGATCAAGCGCTCTATGAACATTTTGCCCTGCTTCCGCCCTATCATTTTGCTTTAATTGGCATAAAGCCAAAAGGCAATACGCTTCCGCAAACTTAGGATTAAAATCAATCGCCTTTTTTAATTGAATTACTGCTAAATCATCACTACCCATTGAAAGATATTTCAATGCTTGATTAAACATTGCACAGGAATCTCCCATTTTTTCCAATTTTCTAGGTGATTTCTGTAGTTGATCTATATATTGGGCTGCTGGATTTTTATCCTTAAATAAAGAACTACTAACAATCCAATGCTTCAGTGCATCAGCTACAAGACCTCTCTCATAATAAACTAAGCCTAATAGATTTCTTGATTTCATATTCATTTTATCAAATCTCAGGCTTGCTTCCAACGAAGAGCAAGATTGTGAAAGTCTGCCGCCTTTTGCCTGATTCAATCCACGGTTATAAAGTCGTTCTGACTCTAAACGGCACAGCTTTAGCGCCTTTTGATTCCATCCGCATCTTGAACAAATGCCGTTTGCTGAGATCAATGCGCCGCAGTTGGGACATTTCATATCAATCTACTCCTTATCTATATCATATTTCTGAAAATTATCTTTTTTCATAGTTAATTGAAGAAAAATATCTACAATATCTTTCATTTCGTCAGAACGAACCGCATCCTCAATATCACCGATTTCTAACACTGGTTCATACTTTGCAAGTTCTTCTCTAAAATTTATCATAAGGATTCCTCCTTCTCTTTTATATTTTGACTCAATATATCCCTCAATTCCCCAATAAGATATAAAGATCCTGCACAAATTAAAACATCTTCTGGTCCGGTCAATTTATACGCAATCTCAAATGCCTTTTGGCTATTCTTTTCTATCACTAACTTTCCTCGACAGTCTGCAAAATGTTTTGCTAAAAGATTGGCAGAAAGCGCTCGCTGACTTTTGGGCTCTGTCACAACTATATTTTCCAAATACGGCAAAAGATATCCAGCCATTTTTTTATATTCTTTATCAGCCAATACCCCTACCAATAACGTTACCTTTTTATTAGGGAAGTATATCTTCATAGACTCACCAAGTTTCTGAAAACCATCACTGTTATGAGCACCTTCTAAAAATACCAAAGGATGACTATGTACTTGTTCCATTCGTCCAGGCCATACAGTCTCCTCAATTCCATCAAAAATAGCCGATTTTGATATAGAAAGACCTAATTTTTGCAAGACATAACAACATAAAAGTGCCTGGGAACAATTTAGAATCTGATATCCTCCTGTTAAATGCAACTCAATTTGATCTAAATCATAGTATTGATTTTTAACTGAAAAAACAGACTTATTTAAATCTTCGCAAATAATCTCTCTCTTTTCATCAAAAGCATAATAGAGAGGAGCATTCTTTTCCTCCGCAATTTTCCGAATTACTTCATAGGCCTCTTTACGAATTTCAGGATAAACAACAACAGGCCTATTCGATTTTATAATCCCTGCTTTTTCCCATGCTATTTGTTCAAGTGTATCACCCAAAAATGTCATATGATCAAACCCAACGGATGTAATGACAGTCAATAACGGCTCTTCTAAAACATTGGTGCAGTCGCTTCTTCCTCCCAATCCAACTTCCATAATTACGATATCGGGCTTTTTAAATGCATACCAGTCAAAAGCAAATGCTGTAACAATTTCAAATATTGTCGGCACAATCCCTGTTTCTTGCTGCACCTGATCAACTGCACTTTTTAGCCTCTCCATTTCATTTCCAAACTCTTCATCAGAGATTTCTATTCCATTAAGACGATATCTTTCATTATATCTTGACAAGTGGGGAGATGTATAAAGTCCAACAGATAAACCGGATTTTCTCAGAACACAATCCAACATAGCAGATACAGATCCCTTACCATTTGTTCCTGCAATATGAATAAACTTTAAGTTATTTTGAGGATTACCAAGTTTATTTAATAGCCTTCGAATCCCTGTTAGACCTTCTTTTGCGCTTTTCCCATAACAACTATCTAACCATGCGACAGCCTGTTTATACTCCATATTTATCCACTTCCCATACTAACAATTATAAAAATATACATCAAAAGGATCAAATAAATTTGTGTTAATTATTCTTACGGTTTTATTACAAATATAACAAAATATTATCTTTTTATGACTCTGTTAATAAACAATAAATTTGTCTATTCTTTGATTACTTTATCATAATAACTGTATTGTGACAAGAATAATAACCGGATAATTCCAAATTCTTTAAAAAAAGAGCAGAAGTCTGCCCTTTTAAATTTTTATTTCATAATTGTTTACACTACTCTGCTTGTTATATAGTCTTAGTTAATTACTTGAACTGATAAACTGTTCTATAAATTCTTCTTCTGTCAATACTTGTACTCCTAGTTCCTTTGCCTTTTTATTTTTTGCTGAAGTGGAATAGGCATCATTATTAATTAAATAATTTGTTTTTTTCGTAACAGAAGCTGCCACATTTCCTCCAAGCCTTTCAATTTCTTCTTTCAATTTTCTTCTATTTTCAAATTTTGCTAGATCCCCCGTGATTACAAAAGTGGTTCCGCTTAAAGGCAAATAATCAGAAGGCATCTCAGATTCTTTTAAAACTAAATATTTTAATGCATCTTCTATTAACTCCATATTCTCTTTTACATGAAAGTATTTGTAAATACTATGGGCAATCACTTCTCCAAATCCATCAATGGCAACCAATTCCTCTTGAGACATTGCTACAATCTTCTCTAAATCGTATGCCGTATTTTTACAAAGCAGCTTAGCATTGCTTAACCCCACATGATTAATTCCCAGAGCATAGATAAAATTAGGAAGTTGCACTATTTTAGCTTTTTCTATTGCCGTGACTAAATTATCAAACGATTTTTTTCCAAATCCCTCTAAAGAAACAATTTCTTCCTCATGATCGACTAAACGAAAAATATCAGGGTAAACTTTTACCAACCCTAAATCTACAAACTTTTTTAATGTTTCCTCAGACAATCCTTCAATATTCATAGCATCACGGCTGACAAAATGTGCGAGGCTTAAAACTCTCTGTGCCTGACAGTTTGGATTTGTACAATAAAGTGCTTTTCCTTCTCGTAGCATTCTGACTTCTGTTTCCCCTCCACAAACAGGACAGATTTTTGGTACTGAAATCGGGCCACTTTTTGTCAAATTCTCTGCAATTTGGGGGATAATCATATTTGCCTTATACACTTTAATCTTGTCACCAATTCCTAATTGCAGCTCTTCCAAAATGCTAACATTATGGACACTTGCTCGATTAACTGTTGTTCCTTCCAATTCTACAGGATCAAAAACAGCGATAGGATTGATTAAACCTGTCCTTGAAGTATTCCAGATAATCTCTTTCAGACGGGTCTGAGCCATCTCATCTGCCCATTTAAAAGCAATAGAATCTCTTGGAAATTTAGAAGTAGATCCCAAACTTTTTCCATAAGATATACTGCAATATGTCAAAACTAAGCCGTCTGAAGGGAATTCATTTTCTTCCACTTTTTTTTCAAATCTTATGACTGTATCAATAATATTATCTTCTGTTACCCTCTGATATTCCACAGTCTCAAAACCCAAAGATTTTAAGAAAGCAAGCTGTTCCTCTCTATCTTCAAAGTACATTCCCTCCGCTTGAACCAAAGCGAAAGCCAAAAAAGACACTTTTCTATGGAGTAAAACTTCATTAGAAAGCTGTCGAACCGTACCACTACATAAATTTCTAGGATTTTTATATTTCTCGTCATCAGGCAAAAGTTCATTAATTCGCTCAAACTCTTTATAAGAAATCAGACCTTCTCCTCGTAACAAAAGTTCTCCTGAAAAAGGAATCTGAGAAGGCAAATTGACAAAAAATTTTGCATTGTGTGTGATGTCCTCGCCAATTTCTCCATTTCCTCTTGTTACAGCCTGATATAGTTTTCCCTCTCTATAGCGAAGTACAATTGTCAATCCATCCATTTTCCAACTCAATAATCCTTCATGCCCTTCGAGCCAGCTTTTAAGCTTTTGTGGATCCTTTGTTTTGTCCAATGATAACATACGGCTTTCATGCCGAATTTTTGTCAAATTACTTAAAACAGTAAAGCCAACCCTTTGTGTTGGACTGTCCTGAGAAATAATGCCTGTCTCTTTTTCTAATTGTACTAGCTCATCATAAAGTTGATCAAATTCATGATCACTCATAATTGGTTGATCTTTTTGATAATACATTTCAGAAGCGTGATTCAGTATTTGAACCAATTCTTTTCTACGATCCATATTTTTTACTCCTGATTCATTATTTGTTTTTGAACTTCTTCCAAAAGAATCGCCCTTTGGTTTGGTACTTCTTCATCAATCACCTTTTTTAATAAAAAACGTAATAGTTCTCCTAATTCTTTTCCCTGAGGAATCCCAATCGAGATTAAATCTCGTCCCGAAACCGCTAATTCCTTAATAGAACAACACAATTTCTTTTTCATTACATCTTCTAAAACAAGTTTTACAGCTTCTATCCTATGGAGTTTATTCTCTCTGTCATAATCTGATTGTCCTAGTACATCTGCCTTCTGTACTTCTAACAACATATGGAAATTATCTTCCCCAATTTTCCCTAACAAACGCCTCACCTTTTTTATATCAGGCTCCATGTGGTAATCATGATATCCAATAAGAAGACAAACTGTGTTTATAGTATCATTATCATATTTTAGATGCTTCATTATTTTTTCGGCCAACTGTGCGCTTTTTTTAGGATGACCATAAAAATGACCGATACCATTTTGATCCATAGTGAAACATTCTGGCTTCGCTATATCATGAAACAGCAACGCAAGACGAAGAACAGCAACAGGCCTAACACATAGTAAACTTTCAACGGTGTGACGGTAAACATCATAATAATGATGAGGATTATGCTGATTAAAACCAAACATCTCTTTTAGTTCTGGAATAAAAACAGCAAATAAATCTCTATACGTTAAAAGCATTGTTCCAACTTTCTGACCACATAATAATTTATTCAACTCGCTAATCAAACGCTCACTTGCAATATTATTTAAAAGCTCCTTATTTTTATGAATACTTATAGAAGTTTCTTCTTCAATTTCAAAATTTAAGACAGAAGCAAATCTCACTGCTCTAAGAAGCCTAAGTGCATCTTCTTTGAATCGATCATCTGCATTTCCAACACAACGGACTTTTTTTCTCTCTAGATCCATAGCACCACCAAAAAAATCTTGTAGTCCTCTATATGGATGATACGCCATAGCATTCACTGTAAAATCTCTACGACTTAAGTCCTCTTTTAAAGAAGCTGTAAATGTCACATGATCCGGTCTACGATGATCTGAATATGTTCCATCGATTCGGAAGGTTGTAATCTCTACAGGCTTATTTTCTATTAACACAGTAACAGTTCCATGCTTTAGACCTGTTTCAATGACACGATAGCCTTGAAAACAAGCAATCGTCTCTTTTGGTAATGCATTGGTTGTAATATCCCAGTCATTTGGAGTTCTTCCTAGTAAAGAATCCCTAACACAGCCGCCAACAACATAAGCCTCGTATCCCTCATTGGTCAATATGTCCAGTGCTTTTCTTGCATAAACAGGTATTTGAATTTGCATATACTATTCACTCCACCTTATTCTATTGTATCAAAACTTAATCTACCTTAATCAATTTTGATAACTTTGACATAAACTTTCGCACAACCCCGTTTTGAAAAGTCACTCCAATTTCATAATCTGCACCAGCTGGGGAAATGGCCGTCACTGTACCAATTCCATACTTTGGTGCTCGGACTTTATCCCCTACAACAAAAACAGGTTTCGTATCTAAAGGTGCCGGTATATCCTTACGTTTCTCTGCAGAAAAAATACCACCATATGGAGAAGGTTTTTCAAATACTTTTCTCTTAGGTGACAAATGCGTAGTTGGCTTTATTACTGCACTTCTTTTTATTGGCTCATCAATTAAGTTTTGTGGCACTTCTTTTAAAAATCTAGATGGAGAACTATACTGTGTCATACCATGCTGCATCCTACATTTGGCATAGGTCATATATAACTCTACTCTTGCTCTCGTAATGCCCACATAACATAATCTACGTTCTTCCTCTATCTCATTAGGGCCCCCATACATTATGGATCGATAACTAGGAAATACGCCCTCTTCCATTCCACACATAAAAACATATGGAAACTCCAGACCCTTTGCACTGTGTATTGTCATTAAAACAACAGTGTTTTCTCCTTCTGTAAAAGAATCCACATCTGCAACCAAAGAAACATCTTCTAAAAATGCTGCCAATGATGGATCATCTGATGCTTTTTTAAATTCCATCGCCTTATTTACGAATTCGTCTAAATTTTCAATTCTTCCCAGTGCTTCTTCTGTCCCCTCATCAGTCAACTCACGAATATACTGTGTTTTTTGAAAGATATTATCCATTAAATTTACGATATCCATTGTTTCTGCATCCATTCTTAACCCTTTTAAAAGTTCTGAAAACTCACGCAGCTTTTTTGCCCGTGTTTTCAGTTCAGGCAACTCGTCCAGATGATCTAAGGCATCAAAAAAACTCATTTCATGACTTTTCGCATAATCACTTACCCGTTCTACACTGGTATCTCCAATTCCTCTTTTGGGAACATTGATAATTCTCCGCATTGCAATATCATCAGAAGGATTATTAATTACTTTTAAATAAGAAAGAATATCGCGAATTTCTTTTCTCTCATAGAACCTTGTACCACCAAAAAGACGATAGGGAATAGAATGCTTTACAAGCTGATCTTCCAGCGCACGTGACTGAGCATTTGTGCGATAAAGCATAGCAAAATCAGAATATGCTCTTCCATTTTTTACATATTCCTCAATTCTCTCACAAACAAAACGAGCCTCTTCCTGTTCCGTCTCTGTACGACAAAGATGAATAGTTCTTCCCACTTCATTTTCAGTCCAAAGACTCTTCTCTTTTCGTGCTATATTATTATGTATCACAGCATTTGCTGCATCCAATATCGTTTTCGTGGATCGGTAATTCTGTTCTAATTTTATTACAACAGCCGATGGGAAATCATTTTCAAAATCTAGAATGTTTCTAATATTCGCACCTCTCCAGCTATAAATACTTTGGTCATCATCTCCTACAACGCATAAATTTCCATACTTAGAAGCCAAAAGTCTAACTAACTCATATTGACTTGTATTGGTATCTTGATACTCATCCACCATAATATAACGGAATTTTTCTTGATATCTTTCTAAAATATCAGGGCAAGTACGAAAAAGCAAGACAGTTTTATAGATTAAATCGTCAAAATCCAGTGCATTACTTTGTTTTAAAATACGTTGATAAACAGAGTATACTTTTGCAAACTTCTCTTTTCGTAAATCTCCACCCGATTTTGCCGCATAGTCTTCTGGAGAAATCAATTCGTCTTTTTGTGAGCTAATTTCAGCCATAGCCGCCTTAACTGTAAATGTTTTATCTGTAATACTGAAATTAAGCTGCTTAAATGCTTCTTTCATCGCTTTTTCCTGGTCATCTGAATCATAAATGGAAAAACTTCTAGAAAAGCCAATCCGATCAATATCTCTGCGAAGAATGCGTACACAGGTAGAATGAAACGTACTGATCCAAATATCTTCAGCATCTCTTCCAATCAGAGCATTCACTCTCTCTTTCATTTCTCTTGCTGCTTTATTTGTAAATGTGATCGCTAAAATATTCCATGGACGAATCCCTTCATCAATCAAATGGGCAATCCGAACAGTAAGTGCTCCAGTTTTCCCGCTTCCTGCGCCCGCTAAAACTAATACCGGACCTTCTATCTGCAATACAGCCTTTTTTTGCATTGGATTTAAATTCTCAAAATTTATCATTTTATTTACTCCATTTTCTTTTTTAAGCATAGAAATAGGAAGCCCGAAAACTTCCTTTCCAAATAAACCATATTATATTTCCTCATCATCTGAGCTTTCTGTATCTTGAGGTTTCAGTCTATTTAAAGCCATTGTATAGCCATCATTACCATAAATAAGAGAACGATTTACTCTACTAATGGTAGCAGTCGATGCACCTGTTTTCTCTGCAATTTCAATATAAGTACATTTCCTATCCAACATCTCTGCGACTGCAAGTCTTTGTGCGATTGCTCGAATCTCATGTACTGTACATAAATCTTCAAAAAGTTTATAGCACTCATCAATATCTTTTAATGTCAAAACACAGGCAAAAAGTCTGTCTGTCATTTCATTCTTAATTTTAGGATTCATTATAGACCACCTTTACTGCGTTTAGCTTTATACTTTCTTATATCCTAACATTTTACAGCGCTAAAGTAAAGCAGTTTGTTATACATAAGCAAGAAATTTTTCTTTGGAAAAATTTACAATTAGCTCACTTGGAAATTCGATTTTGTCTAACAAAGCCCTAACTCGACCAAAATTTCCAATAGCAGAAGAAAAATGAGCATCAGAGTTAACAATAATAGGACAATCATATTTCATACAACTTAGAAGAATTTCCTTCATTATTACTTCACTACCTACCCGAAATCCATTAGGATCTAAAGACGCATTATTCATTTCAATCAGTGTATGCGTTTCCAATGCAGCACATACGATCTCATCCACATCGATAGGACATCTAGGATCCCCTGGATGTCCTAGAATATGGATCAAAGGATTTTCCATCGCTCCAATCAAAGCCCGCGTATTCTCTTTCTTTGTTCCAAAAGGAATACAAATTGGATGCATACTGGCGATTGCAAAGTCCATTGTCTTTAGGCTCTCCTCAGGTATATCCAATCCTCCTTGATAGTCAACAATATTTACCTCCGCACCTAGATATAATATCAAATCGTCAAACTGACGTGGAACAGCCCTATAGTTTTGAAAGTAAATTAATGGTGTGCCATTAGGCATTGCTGGCCCATGCTCAGTTACCCCTAAAAAGCTCAGACCTATTCTTTGTGCAACAGAAATATTTTCTTGTAAAGTACTAAATGCATGTCCACTAACCAGTGTATGTGTATGCATATCCATCAAAAAATCCATCAAATTAAACCTCCTTTTCCATCTGTAACTGAAATAAATCATTTATCAATTGAATCAAACGCCTGTTTGCCTCATTATTAATAGCACTATTTTGCATATTTTCATAATAACAATTTGTATTTTCCCATTCACCGCAAATATCTACTCCGATAGCCCGACGGTACTGAAAAACTACATGGAGCATCTGCTCCAATTCTTCCAATTGCATCGTTCCTTGATCCCAATTAGTCTTCACAACTTTTGGCGAAAGAACATCTTTATCAATTGATATATATACGGCTTGTTGCTCTTGTTCCATTTGTTTTTGCAATTTTTCTATGCAATCCAAAAAAAGTACTCTTTTTCTTAAATTTTCTGGAATTTCATCAATCAGTAATGGATTAATGCCGATCCCTATAACACGGTTTAAAAACCGATTAGTTTCAATTACCTCTTTTACCCAGCTGCCACAAGAAAGGAGTCCTCCAAAGTTTGCTTCATGCAAGTCCGGATGAAAATCAAAATACACTAAATCAAACGGCTGGTTTACTTTTTCCAGCCAAATTTTTGTTACATAATGGTAATTTCCAGAATCAATAATGTGAATGCCTTCAGAAGAAAATTTCTCAATTCTACTTTTTATTTCTAATTCACTTTCCTCTGTACAATAACAGTTTATCCCGTGAATATCTGCACAGGAAATCCATGGAAAATTAGATAAATACGGCTCATCTTCATATATACCAGAAAAGTTCATTACTAAAACATTCATATTATCCCTCATTTCTGAACCTAACAAAAAAATCACGTCTTAAATTTTAAGACGTGATCTTACAGTCGGGGTGACAAGATTCGAACTTGCGACCTCCTGATCCCAAATCAGGCGCGCTAGCCAAGCTACGCTACACCCCGAAGATAGCGGAGAAGGGATTTGAACCCCTGACACTGCGGGTATGAACCGCATGCTCTAGCCAACTGAGCTACTCCGCCATATGATAAAATAAAATGGGAGTTATAGGGCTCGAACCTATGACCCTCTGCTTGTAAGGCAGATGCTCTCCCAGCTGAGCTAAACTCCCATATATTATAAACGACTCAG
>JAGZLR010000053.1 GCA_018364635.1 Clostridiales bacterium
ACAAATCTTAATATTATGAAATGATTATAGTAACCCTTTCCATTCTCTTCTCATAAAAAGGATCCTTAAAATATTTACTGTTTGGTGTTGGGTATTTACCGTATAAAATACGATATAATTTCTTACCTCTAATTTTCGTATGCCTTTTAATGATAAATATTCATCTGAAACCACCGGTTGACGTTCCGGCATAGTCTCTAGGCTTAATATAGACTTTTTCATTTCTTCTAGTAATTCTTTTGCAGCTTTTGGTGCATAAAGTATATCTGTTATATAATCAAAAATTCCTTTTAAATCTTCTTGGGCGATTTCAGAAATATTCACTTCATATCTCTTCATTCGTAAACCTTCCTTCTATCTCTGAAAACACCTTATTCGCCGGTTTTGTCTTCCCCTTGCTTACATCTTCTAAGCCTTTTTCCAGCATAGTCCTTAATTCAAATTTTCCGACTAAACTCTCATAGGTTTCAATACTCATAACCGCCAAATCGCCAGTGCCATTTTTCGTAATATAAACGGGTTCATGGTACCGGTGACAATATTCTGATATATCGTTATAACTATTTCTTAGATCACTGCTTGGTCTAATAGATGGCATTTAAGACAACCCCTTTCCTATCGATATTATATCAATAAATTGATAGGAAAGCAATATTTTTAGGAAAGTATACTGATTCAATAAAAAAAGCAACCTCGAAAGGTTGCTTTTTTTATTGACTATTTCCATCTTCCTGCTTCTCTGCTGGTAGATCAATATTATCAGTTGTAGGCATCTGCTCCAAGTCATCATCCTCTTTTTTGAAAGATAGATCTTGTATAATTCTTTTAGTGTTTTCATAGGTTCCTGCCATAGTAAAAGTCATAAATAGAGTTAATAAGCCCTGCAATATTAAACCTATACCTGCGCCTATTCCAACATAGTTTGTTGTTGTCACAAAAACTTGCTCCAAAACGTCATATTCTTCTATCATATTATAATTCTTAATTACCCATATCCCCACAAATATGAACGATGCTGCAAAAATGAATCCAACCGTTCTTAAATAATTACTCATAAATATCCCCCTCATCTTCACATAATATGGCTTTTTATAGCTTCATATTACACCAAATGGGGGGGGTTTGTCCATGCTAAAATTGATAGCTTCTCTCTGCTGTAGCGTCAAGTTCCTCTCGCAACCGAATGCCAAAAGCAGTCATCAACCCGTCCACATCGTTTTGGCTTGTGATGTTATTATTGTTTGTCATATCCACCTTGATTTCCGCTGTGGTAAAGCGGTTGATGGTTTCCCGTTCCGCATTATCACGCATATACTGTAAATTCTCCTTACTGATATCTACAGAATCCGCAATTCGGCTGGTATCCGCTGCAATGTTTTCTAACGTTGGAGTGTCATCGCCTACCGAAATATCATTCTCCATTAAACTATCTATATCAGATTGCACCGCTTGATATGCCTTTTCCATATTAGTAAGCTCATTGTTTGCTAGCCTCATGGTAACCCAACTTTGGCTGATAGCTGCTTGAGCCTTGTTTTTGTTAGCTCTTGCTTCACTTAATTCTCTTTCATGCTTTGCTATCATTGCCTGATCTTTTTCTCTGTTTTCGTATTGCCAATAAGTAGAAGTTTTATCTTTTTCTTTCGCTTCTAATCTAGCAATCTTTTTTTCGTTTTTTTCTATTATCTTTCTCTGTTCCTCTGCGATTTCAGCATGTTGTTTTTCATTATCAATTTTAGCCTGAGAAGTCGCATAGCTTTCTCCGGTTTGTTTGCTGCGCTGAATTGCTTCATAACTGATACCTCCTATAGCTGTGCTACTAGAGGCTAGCCCAGCTATCTTGTTTACTTTAAAGATTTCATTCCCTAAGGCATTTAATGCAACTACCACAGACATGATCGCAGATGCAACAAATATATAAGGGTTCGCCTTTAGGGCCAAATTTAATCCGTTCTGCGCAGCTGTTGCAGCTGTAGTAGATGCCGTTAGAGCGGTCATATTTCCATGCATAAGACTGATTCCATTGGATACACCCATCACAATAGGATGAATAGCACCATTGACTATTTTAAATGTTGTAAACCCAACTATCATACTGCCTAAAATTGGCAAAAACAATTGAAAGTTCTCTGACATCCAACCAAACGCACCGATCGCTAACTCTAAACTTTTTGTCAGTCCATTCGCTCCCTTCGCTAAAATGGTAAAAAACTGTGCTGCGCCTTTACTTCGGGCCATTTTAGAAAGAGTATTGGTCATTGTTCCCAAAAGTCCATTGGCTGAAAATATGGAATGAGCCACATCGCCAAACTCATTTTTTATCCTTCCAATCAGCGGAGCAGAACTTTGGCCTAATAGCTGCACCTGTGTAAAAAAGTTATTGGCGTATATGGCCGCTGTATGTAATGTTTGGGCGATCCCATTGAAGCGCTCTCCACTGACAGAGTCGTTCATACTTCCGTTAATTCTCTCCCACAGCGGGGCAAAAATCTGAGTTGCTGTTGTCCCCATCTGATTCCATAGATCCCCAAACGTCATAGGCAGCGTAGCAAATTTCGTATTAATATCGTCTGCGGCGTTAAAGAGTGCAGCCTTAATAACATCTGATGTAATCAAGCCATCTCTTGACCAGTCTTTCATGACGCCTTTTACACCAGCATTTTTCATATACTGTTCTATAGAATCCGCAAGCATAGGCGCATTCTCCATAATAGATCGGAACTCGTCCCCCTGCAGCTTCCCTGCCGCCATTGCTTGAGTCAACTGATACATGGCGTTAATGGATTCACTTGCGCTCGCGCCGGAGACCTTAAAAGCCTTTTGCATAGTTTCCATAAAGTATATAAGCTCGTCATTGTTTGCAAATGCATCTCCGGCCAACAAGCCTAATTTTGCTGTAGACTCCGCAAAACTATCATACTCCGCACGGCTTCTTCTAGCCGCATTAAAAATCGCGTTTTGCAACTCTTCTTGAGTTCGCAAGTTATCGTTAATCATCTCTAGTCTGGCTTGCGTGCTGACATACTGGTCCGACTCTCCCATAACCCATTTCGCTGTCCTAATTCCAGCGTATATCGTCGCTATACTCATCACCGTACTTAATAACTGCCTCATGGAGGAATTGGTGTTAGAAATACCCACTTTAAATTTTTTTTGATGACCCGTTATTTCCTCCATTTTCTTTTCCAGTTCTTCTACACGGGCAATCAGACCTTTCACTTCCTCTTCTGTAGCGGAAAGCCGTTCTTCCATTGCTGTTACCTGTTGGGTAGCCGTGCGGAAACGGATGGCAAGGTCGTTAGCTCTTTGTTCTAACCTCTGTATTCTTCGATTGGAAGCCTCCAACTCCTGAGTTAATTGTCTTACCCCACGGTTTCCTGTGCCTAAATTGCGCATCACTCGGTCCATTCGTTCAAATTGTGTCATTAAAGCATTCGTCTGGGTTATCATATTCCTTAACGTACTACTAACCCCATCGTTTAATCTTGCTGTAGCCTGTAACACTGGTCCTGCCAATTTTTCTCACTTCCGTTTCTTCCCAGAATTTTCTATTCTCTTTTGTTCTTTTTTCTCCGCCTTTATTCGTAGGTCTATCGCCGCGTAAATAAATGCCTGTTCTACTCTGGAAAGACTTAAAAACTTTGAGGGCGGCCAGTGAAATTTATGTAGACAGTAATACGCGACATTTGCTTCACTATCACCGCCCTCAATTAGTTTTTTGCTTCTTCCACCATATCGTCCATGCTGTCACCATAACCATTGACTTCCTGCGCTTTCAACTTTAGTTTGTTTAATTCCCCTGAATGAAGCATGTCTAAAAGCAAATCCTCCACCCCCATAACGCCATAGGAGTCCTGTAAACTTTTATCACTCAGATTTGGATAGACAACTGATTCCGCCGTAAGTAAGAGAGTGTATCTATCCCAATCCATTTCTTTCGTATTCTTATATTTAAAAGTGCATTTCTGCTTAATCATTGTTTCTTTCTTACCTGAAATCGCTTTTAGTTTCCATACTTCCGGTTTCCCATTCTCATCCAAAAACCGGTTTGAAACAACAAAATTTACAACATCTTCTTGTTTCTCATTTCCTTTAAAAAACGCACTTAAACTCATTTCTTATCCTCCTTATACTTCTGCCCCATCAAGCAGATCAAACTTCTCTTGTAATTCCCAATCCTCAAAAGTAAAGTCCATATCCTCATCCAGATATTCCCCGTCTGCGTCAAACTTTGCCAAAATACCTCCGTCCATATTGCAATCGCGCAAAATGACTGTCTGACGGCCGACGGCACTGGTTGGGTCCTCATTGGTTATCTGAATATCAAAATAAATGTCTTCACCGTTTTCTTTGTACTTATAAAGTAACTCTCTAAAAATAGATGTATTATAATGAAATGTAGCGCTTCCTGTGCCCTTCCATCCAACGGCCTTATTGCCTTTTCCTGTTTTACCTAAAATTGGAACCTCTGTCTTTGTTTTTTCCATCGTCGCTTCCAAGTTGATTGCCTGCATAAAGTTATACCGATTGCCTTCAATGGTTACAAAGCATTCAGCTAAAGAAGCAAAGACAGAATCTTTCGCATTCATCACATTTGCCATTTTTTCTCCCTCCTTTGTCACCTCACAATGACTGTCATATAAAGTTTTGTCATTGCCACAACCGGCGTTACCGGATTTGTTACCACAACACTCTTTTTGTCATTGCCCATCTCTACTGTAAGTTCTTCCGACACAAAATCTGTAATCGCCTCAAGCTGTTCCATCTGTCGGTTGTAGGTTACAATATCATTCCACAAAGCGACTCTTCCGGCGTTATTGTTTTGTACTTTACCTAAGTATTTCGTGTTAAATAACACCGCGATATCATTGGCAATCTGGTCAAGCACGCGGATAACCTGATTGGAAGAGAAATCTTCATTTTTATCTACTGTGAAGGAAACAAAACTATTGATATCATCCAATACCCGTATTTCGTCCCCTACACGATGAAATAGAAACTCACCTGCTTTTAAGGCTTGTTCTAACTGTGTTTGGGTATAATCCACACCAATAGCAAATTCTCCATCATACACTTTGTTTGTGTTGCTCTTATTCACCGCACATCCAGCAGACGCGCCTGTCACCCAGTACACCGCCGCAGATACTGGATAATTGTCATCGGTTACTGTGTTTTTCACATTGATAACCCCTTCGTAGTCTGGTGCCTTTCCCTGCAATACCAGCTGGAACTTGGCTCCTACTTCTTCCCTCATGCGTTTTACAAAAGACACATAAAGGCTTTTAATGGTATCCTCTGTAGATACACAGCCCATAGTATTAAATGTATAAGACTCTATCTTATCCAAAAACGCTTGATGGGAAGCTCCGTTTACCTCACTGTTTGTTCCTCCGTTAAGAGCCATACCTGCGGTTTCCTCTAGTTCCGTACTTTTCCATGTCACGTAATCATTCGCTACTAGTTCACTTGCTTGCCCTACAGTTTGTTTATCCAAAAGTGTTGTTTCGTCCATATATAAGGAAACGTCAAACTTTTCCTCTTCATCCACGTTTTTGGCAATGACAACCTTTAAAGCATTGCCTCTTGTACCTGCGTATTTCGCTTCTGCATAAGTATTGGAAGCTTTCACGCCTGACCCGTTTAACCGGTAGGCATAAAGGGTTTTCGCATTTAAAAAAATCTCTCGTACCCCTTTTAGCGCATCTGCCGTATAGTCATATCCAAAAATACGCATACTATCCTTTTGTAACTCTGCGCTTTCCACAGTGAAAACTTTATCGCCAACACCCCAATCAAGTTCTAATGCCATCGCCGCATATCCTCTATCAGAAACCGTTGCCGATGCTTTCGCCGCAGATACAAAATTGATGTAAGTGCCTGGCAATACTTTGTTTTGTGTTAAAAATGTTCCGCCGCCTAATGCCAATTAGTCCACCTTCTTTCTTAGAAATGTTTGAATTCTTCTTTCCAGTTCGTCTTTTGTAATACGTTCTGTCTCCGTTACCAAAGCTGAAACTAAATCTCTCCTATCTCTATAGGCTTTCGCCTGTAACAGTTGGTCTTTTGTAAACCAAGGATGTTTCTTTGCTGTTTCTTCTTTCTCAATCCCTTGTTTTGGCATTTGTACTCACCTCCTCCATAAAATCTATGGTTTGACTTTTCTCTCTTACTACCATAGGGAAATTTACCATAAAATGCAGCGTATCTTCTGTGATTTCTGAGTGCATACTCATTCCTCTAAGTTTACCAACCGGTGAATCAATAAAGCGCATGCATCCATATAAGCGGGAAGCGACGTTTTGCATTTCTTGATTTTTTATAAAACGACTATCTGGAAAGTAATGAATGTCAAAAAGCGCTGTATACTTTCCTCTGTATCCTATGTAAGGCGTAAAGCTATCTTCCAGTTCCAAAATAAAAAAGCATGGTTCCTCAAAACCCTGCTTTACTTGCTCTGTATAAATTTTATATTTTGTTCCAAACTCAGTTCTCAGCGCTTTTGCTATCCCCAGCATAATCTCATTACTCATGGAATATCCCTCCATAACAGCTTAGTAATTCGGATAACACTAGCTGCGGTAAATCTTGCTCTACTTCAATTTGTGCCTTTGTCAACATAAACCGACCGGTTACCCAAGAACGTTTCAGACGTTTCCCCAATGCCGGTACATATCTACCTGGCTGCTGCCTATGACCATATTCCACATAAAAAGCATATTCCGCTTGATTGTAAACCACAGCTGCATATGCCTTTACTTGTTTTGTCGCTTTCTGTATTCTCCATGACCGCCGCAATTGACCGCCTGTTCTGCTCTCTCCTATCAAGTCATCATAAACACCAACAGGGGTAAGCTGTACCACTCTTCGCAACAGTAGCAACCCAATCTGATTAGAAAGCCGTAAAATAAAATCATCGTTTCCTCTTTGCAGGCGAAGTAATTGGTTATGAAACTTTTTAAAATCCGAGTATTCCAAACCGCCTTTTGCCATCAAGCCCACTCCCTTTCTAGCAATAATTCCACTTCCTGATGAGAGATATAGACCGCGGGTTTTCCTGCTGCCTGATACGTTTCTCCACGGGATACAATGCGGCTTCCTGGAAGGATAGAAATATCTGGTGTACAAAACAGCTTGATGACTTGTTTTAAGCCTGCACCTGTTTCTATTTGATCTGTATTGGGAATGCTTTTGTAACTAATCCGGCATGGGATATTTCCATAGGTTAGGACCTCCCTTTGGCTGTCTATCCCTGTTTGTTCCTCTCTTGTTGTCTGATACTCGTATATATCGCAAAAGCGGTCATACAAAATTTCCGTTGGTAATTTCATATATGAGAAAACACTCATTTTTACCACCTACCTAAGCACCGGTATCTATCCAGCTGAGCTGTATAACCTTTTAAAAAACACATTGCTGGGTTATCCGTTGTAGAATAAGCCGAACCAAAGGAGATGCTGACATCTCCTTCCGTCATACTTTTTACTGATCCCTGCGTAGTTTCCTGCCCAAAACTTTCCGCGCGGTACATATCCATACACATCATAAGCACAATATTTTCCAGCTGTTCCGGCAGAATCTTGATATTGCAGTAGCTCAATATCATATCTGTCACCGTATCAATGACATATTGTAAGACAAAATTCTTGCTGTCCTCTGTTATCCCCAAAAGCTGTTTTAGTTTTAGTAACATTTTATCACCTTATTTACTTTTCCCAATTCTTGCCTTTCCTACCTTTCCCCTGCCGACTAAGGCTGTTCCGTCAGGGGAGATTATTCCCCCGCTTTATGCAGATAAATCCCCTTTACTTTGTTCTCATATACAAACGCATCATGATACAACCGAAACTGGAACAACCAAGCGTCCATCTTTTGGTTTTCATCTGGATTGAAAATTTTTGGTAAAGCGAATTTTTGTACCTGAACAACTGCGGAAGGATGAATGATCATAAAGTTAATCCCCACTCCGCTTGCATTTTTCTCATAGCCCCAGTCGCTGTTTCCATCTTTCAGATCAATTTTCGTGTAAAATCTTGTTCTTGGTACATAGATAATACGCATATTATTATAACCGTCAAGAACTGTGTTTACTGTGCTATCTGATCCCCAACGACGATTAAGTGCCTGATTTAATACTTGTTTCAAATCACTGTTAACAAAAAGAATCCTACCTTCGGATGGTACTTCGTTACCATCCATTTCTGTAACTGCTGTATCAATCGCGCCAATAATCGTGTCTTTTGTCAGTGCCGCTCCTGCCGTAGTTAAAATATCCGCTGTGCTGGCATATTTCGCAAACCGATAAGCGTCTAATTCAGGAATCACCCAATCCCGCATAAATGTCCCTGTCACAGCTCCAAATGTCATACCAAGAGTTTCTTCATTGTCCATTCGATCAACAGAAATTTCCTTTCCGCGTTCCTCAGTTAGCTTCATGCTCTCCCATGTAGCAGTTACATCACCTTTTGGATAGCCATTAGAGCGACTGTAATTACCAAGACCTGTCGTAGACGTTTTTAGTACTTTCACCTCATTCACACCGCCAAAATCTAGTGTTTGAGAATCCAGTGCTGTGGTTACTGCGTTGGCCTTATAGATATCGTCAATGATCGGTAAAAACTTGTTTGCTAATGTAATACTGTTTGCCATTTCTTTTCCTCCTTTTTATTTCAATCCTGCTGCACTTCTTGCCGCATGAATAAAACCTTCAAATGCTCCGTGCGGCTTTTCTGACATACCACTTTTGGGGATCCCTGTACCCTCTGTTTTTGTTGTTTCCACATCAAAAAGATAACTGTCACTTTTTCTTATACTCTCTAGGTCAAGGCCTTCCAAACTCCCATCTTCCTTTATCTGAATTTTATCCATATCAAGAAGAGCCTTGATTGCCTTTGGGTTCCTGCCTTTGGCCTGTAAAATCGCCATATCTACAGCGTTAATCTTCTTGTTGTCCATAATTGCTTTGTTTAGGCTTTCGGTATCTGCCTTATATTTTTCCTGCAATATCGCGTACTTTTGGGTTAACTCCGCGTTATCTCCTGCTGATTTTTTTAGTGCTGCAATGTCTTTATCCCTATTTTTCATTTGCTCTTCCAGAGTCTTTTTTGCCCCGTTTACAGCGTTAAAATCTGCCCTGGAAACAAAAGACTCTTCAATTTTTTCCGAGATCTTTTTCTCCATTTCCTTTGTATAGCCTTCTCCTATAAGCTCCTTTAACCATTCAAGTTCCATTATCCTTGCCTCCCGTCTCCTTCCTTCTCTCATCTATGGAAGTTCCCATTAAAAAAAGACTTGTTTAACGACTATGTCTAAAGTCGGATAAGGATCACCTCCTAAGAAAGATATGATAAATATTTTAATTTTGACTATAAATTTCATCATATATCCTCTGTAAGGTAATACCATTTTCATCTGGTTCGTCATTGTTGCCAAGCATATTATTTATTATCTCGTCGTCAATTCGGTCTAAAACTCTTTGAACATCATCCATAATAATTAACGATTCAATATCCTTCATATGTAAACTTAAATAATTTCTCTGTTCATCCGTTATTTTAATCACTTTCAATTCATCTCCTTCGTGGGTTTGCTTGTATTAAGTTTCCAGTATCCGGATTAATAGAAATTTCAAATCCATTATATCTAAACTTTTGGCTTCTTCCATTCTTTAAAAGTCTTGTTGGAAGTATTTCCGATTGCTTTTCTGTTAATACTTTAAGACAATTATCGACTGAAACACCATTTCTTTTTTGTTCTACAGATCCTATTACTCTAGCAATAAAATGGTTGGATTTACCGTTAATCTCAATCCCATTTGAGGTAGTAATACCGATTAATTTATCGTCAATTTCTTTGCTGACTTGTTTATATAAGTTAAAATCTGCTAATGGCGTTATTTCACCAGTTCTAATACCTTTTGCATAATTCTTGAACTGCTCCCATTCTTTATTATTATACTTTAATTTTTGAAATTCTTCAAAACTTCCTATGCTCTTTTCTCCTAAAGCCTCTACATACTTATCATATTGCCTTTTATCCGAAAACCTATTATCCCACTTTTTCTTCTTAAGTGTGTATTCTGGATTATTATCCACATAGTTCTTTTTCCACTCCTGATACGTCATATTCGCAGGAATATCATATTCCTTTCCATTCTGATCTCTAGCCGTTCTCTGCTCATTTCCTGTAATGCCTTCCTCAAAAAATGGAACTACTACACACCGACAGCGGGGATGTAAAGGAGGAAGGTTTGAGCCCACCTTCCCTTCTTTACGTGGAAAATGAATGCCATCCATAGCGCCGCATTCTACGCATGTTTTTTCATCCAATGCTGCAAGAAACTGTATTTCTTCCACATCCAACTCTTGAAAACTATCCATACTGGCTTGGGTGGAAAAAGCTGCGGCTTCTGTTACAACAAGTCTATTGGCACTGCTCAGGGAAACATTAGTTTCCTTTGCTATCTTCTTGGCAATTTTATTCGATGATTCCCCCCGTATTAACCCCTGTGTCAGTATCTCATTTAGGCTATGCTTTAGGGCTTCCTTATCCTTCCATATCCTTGTAGAAAAAGTTTCCCCGTCATAGGTCCAGGGTTTTGCTAGCACTTGGTTGATAAGCGGCGTATCAAGCTTAGTAAAGGATGTGCCAATCTCTGTAAACTGTTGATAGTCAAAGATACTATGATAATAACCTTCTTGGTAAATCTCCTTTAATGTCTTTTTTAGACCGTTTTCTTTATAGGCTTCCAATAGCTCGATCTGCTGAAAAAGTTGCATCTGTAATGCTCGTAAGCGGCTTATATGATACAAGTCAGATGCCGATTCCAATTCTTTCATCCAATTCGCCGATACCCCGTTTTCTATGCCCTTTTGGATATACTCTTCTATATTCATTTGAAAGCGGGTTCTCTCCGAACCTGTCAACATCCTTTTGGCTTCAATTAAAGTCATACCTTCATTTTTCGCAAATTTCAAGTAAAATAACTCAATGTCTTTTTCCATACTTAGATAGGCGTTCCGATATGCTTTTTCCATATCAGGAATAAACTCATCCGCTATCTTCATCAAGTTATCTTGTAACCGCAGACTTCGTTTTTCCCAATATTCAGCGTTTGTCATCTGTCCTCACCCTCTTTATGGGTCGGATCTATCTTCATCGTAAAATATCGTTTTTCTTCCTCCTTTTCCTCCAACTCAAGCTGCTTTATCTCCTCGTTGACATCAGTTACTAACGGGTGATTTTCTAGCTGCGTCTTTTTGCTTATAATTCCTTCTGACTGTGCTATCATCTGTACTTTTTCCATATCGTTTGCGATCATGGAATAATTCAAAGTAATATGAATCAAGGAGGTGTCATACGCTGTACTATTTTTCCGGTTATAGTCCTCCGTAAAGAACCAAAAAAAATCCTTAATCGCTTTTTTCAATTTTGGCGCCATATTCTCGCATTTGTGCTTTAAATTTGCGTAACGGAATTGTAAAGCGACGCCGCTTGGCGCTGTTCCAAAACGCTCATCGTCAATATCAATACCCATGCCGAAATGGTAAATATCACGCCTGAGCATCTTTAAAAACTCAACCCGCTCATTGACTGGAAGTGTTACTTGTCTCGCTTCCACCTTACCGTTGGGGTCCAGCACATTTACTGCTTTATTTATTTGCAGCCTCCTCATAATCGAGCCTGCTGTTTCCCCTCCATATCCTTGAATCACCCAATACAATTCCACTAAATCCAAAAAGTTATTTGTCCCTTCACTGGAAATCATATCGTAAGCGTCAATTAAACCTTTAATGGGTTGAAGGTCTGTCGTACGGTATCGATTATTTTCTAAAATAACAAAAGGCACTCTTCCCCAACAATGAGGTTCGCGCCTTTTTTCTACACCATTAACCAAATTTATATCCCACCAGTGCGGTGCAGGATTGACAGAATAGGCAGTATCCAATACAAAGAGATCCTTCTCTTTTTCCTCATAGTAGGTCACCTGGCTCTTGGTCCACCATTCTACTTTTCTTTGCAAAAACTCCTGTCCATTTTTTATAACCTTAATTGTATAATACCGTATCACTTCCGTAAGTTCTTTTTGATACGTCGTGTCATAAATAGGGATAAGCTCTGCCGCTGGAATTATACAATGTTGTAGTTTTCCTTCCGCATCATAATAGAAATGCAGCGCCTCAAATCCCTTATTGCTTGCTCCACAAACCCAGTCTTGCAAAAGCTCATTAAATTCCTCATCTGCCTTATCTGTAATAACCGTTTCATACTTCTTTAGCTCCTGGTTCTTTTCTGCCCCTGCTACACTTATGGTAGGCTCCTTTCCTACAAGAAAACTTACCTTTTGATCTACCAGCAGTTTATGAAAAGCGTCCACATTATGATGGTTGCTTCTGTTTGGGTTTTTGAATGTCCGTTTCACTTCTTTTTCATATCCATCTATTGTATCTGACTCCAAAATCTCTGCCTTATTATATTCCTTTTGCAAGCTGTCGTGTTCTGCATTATAGTATCTCTCACCTTGATACATAGCGATTTTCTGAGGGCTTCCAATATCCTCTTGAAGAATATACTTGACAATATCGCTTTCATTCAGTTTCCCTATAGCGGAAATTTTGGCGTTTAAAAAATCCATGTCTGTTAAATACAATCCCGATCACCTTACTTTCGTATTTCTCATATCCCACTCCCTGCTATAGCGTACTGCGTCAATAGAATGATTGTTTTTGTCTGGAAAATGTGCCTTGAAATTTCCTTCTCTATCTTTTTCCAACTCGTATTCTTGAAACTCTTTTGCGGTATTAGGACATCGAATTGGGTCAATAACGATTTTTTCTAAGTCTTGCAACCATTTAATACCATATTCCACACTGTCAGGCCCTTTTCTTGCCCCAACCACTTTAATGCCATAAGCGTTTAATTCTGCGATACTTTTGGGTTCAGCACTATCACAGATCACCAGACTATTATTTTTATTTTCCACCTTGATTAACTCAGCAGCCTTTCGATTACTCATACCAACTGCATGGAGTTCATAAAAAATATAGAGTTTCTTTCTCGTTCTATCGTAATGGTTTACCGTGTAATGCAGCGGGTCCACAGTATATCCCCAGTCCAGGCCCCTTGATACTCTGTCAAATGTCTTGATTTCATCACCGGTTATCTTTCTGATTTCAAGGTTTGTGAATACCTCTCCACCTGTGCCTGTCACCTCGCCTAGGTACTCATGACGATATGCCTCCGGTTTTGTCCTTTTTAAATATTCTGCCTCTACAAAAAACTGACTCCCTAGCCATTGGGACGGCACAGATAAATAAGTGCTATGATGTATTAGACGATCAGTCCTTTGCTCCTGCGACTCTGTGTTCACCCAACTTCTTTGAGACTTTGGAGGATTATAAGAATAAAAAACGCAGAAGCTTTTACCTCCACGCATTAAAGATTGATTGATGGTTCGTATTTCTTCCATGCCTCCAAACTCATCTAGCTCTTCATACCATATAAATTTACAGTAGCCGTTTTTAAACTTCGTAGACTTAATCTTTTTCGGGCTATCCGTTCCGCGGAATATGATTCTCTGGCCTGTTGGGACATATCTTAACTCTAATGGATTGATCCGGTTCTGCCAATATTGTTCTACATCTAATACCTTAATCGCCCATTGTAATTGTTCATAGACACTATCTTTCAGGTTAAATCCTACCTTTCTTAATGCTACACAGTTCGCTAATGGGTCTTTCATCATTCCTAAAATGATTTCCACAGATATAAAAGATGATTTTGTACTGCCTCTACCGCCTTTGAGCCAATAATGTGTATGGTCTTCCTGTTTCATATCTCTATGTACCTCATAGAATGACGGTGCTATTACATCACTTAGTTTCATTCTCATCACCGTTTGATATATCGTCTATAATCTGGACTGGTCCATCTGATACAGCTAACTCATGTCTTTCCGACCATCCCTTAAAGTTATTTACCAGGCTGAATTTCGCTCCCTGAACACCGTCTCGAT
>JAGZLR010000054.1 GCA_018364635.1 Clostridiales bacterium
GAGTTCTTGACGTTCTGATTTGAATTCAGCGTCCACTTCTTCACGGTATTTTCTGGCTTCTTCTTTGGCCTCCAATAGTGCTTCTTTTTTAAGAGACTTACTTTCACGCTTGGCTTCATTAACAAGTAAATCCGTAATCGAACTCTCTCTGCTTTGGTAGCTTCCAAAAGGCGACCAAAATTCCTCCTAAAATCACAATTGTTATAATTACAAAAAACCATCTCTGTCCTTGAAGAATCCCAAAGGCAGCGCCATAATTCTTAACAAATGTGAAATCTAAAATTCCAGGGATCACTGTAATATTCTCAATAGGCGCAAGTTTTACAATGGCCAAAAACTTTGACACCTGATCAATAACAATTAACCCAATACAAACCAAAATTGCTAGCAGTGCCGACATCTTTCTCCCCCTCATATTACTGTGTTTAAAGCCAACATAACTTCAGCCTCGCTAACATCAGTTGTGCGAATCGTTTCTCCCATTTTTTTAGTTAATACAAAGCTTATTTTGTTGTCTTTCACTTTCTTATCTCGAAACATTTGACGGTAAACTTCCTGAGCATTAATGCCGTCCGTCTTAATCGGAAGATCAAAAAAAGTAAGAAGATCCAAAAACTCTTTTTTCTCATGGTTAGATATATAACCTCGGTATTCAGCAATCGCCATAACCGCTGCCATACCAATGCTGACACATTCTCCATGGAGAAGTTCAAATCCTTTACAACTTTCAATCGCATGGCCTATGGTGTGTCCAAAATTTAAAATTTCCCTTTGCCCTTTTTCTCTCTCATCAGAACCTACTACAGCTCCTTTTATACGGCAACTTTCGCCGATAATCCAAGAAAGGCACTCTGGTTTTTTCTGACGGATTTCATTCTTATGTGTTTTTAAATAGTAGTAAAATTCCTCTGACCAAATTGGTCCGTACTTAATCACTTCCGCCATACCAGCATTAAATTCTCTCTCCGGCAAAGTGTCTAATGTATCTGTATTAATAAAGACAAATTCTGGTTGATAAAAGGCGCCTACAAAATTTTTGTTACCGCAAAAATCTACACCTGTTTTTCCTCCTACGCTAGAGTCTACTTGTGCTAAAAGGGTCGTAGGGATCTGAATAAACGGAATCCCACGCAGATATGTAGCTGCTGCAAACCCTGCCATATCCCCGCAAACACCGCCTCCTAACGCTGCTACAACTGTCTTTCTGTCTACTTTTTTCTCTAAAAAAACACGATAAAAATTTTGAATAGTATCTAAATTTTTCTGATTTTCTCCTGCTTCAAATGTCACAACACTGATATCTTCAAACACATCTGCAAGAATATCGCGCACTATTTTTCCATAAATAGGAGCCACGTTACTATCCGTAATAAGTATCAATTTTCTGCCACAAAACCCATTTGTCTTCGCTAAGTCATTTAACGACTCAAAGCCTTTCGTAATTCTGATAGGATATGTTTTTAACGCAGTCTTCACTAAAATTTCTTCCATAGATTTCTTCCTTTCAAATATATCTGCCGATCCGAACTACGATTCGATCTTTTTTTGTTTTTCCTGCAATCTGAAGAACTTTTCCTCTGCCGTATCCCCGCAGACTAAACACATCGCCCTCTGCTATTTCATGGGAAACCTGAATTACAACCTTCCAATTTAGCTGAGCTTTCTCCCCTACGATTAACTGCTGTACCTTACCTCTAGATAAAGGATAAACTGCTGCTAACAGTGCATCTAGGCGAAGGGAAGGAAGTGTTACTGTTTTTTCTTCTAACAACTTTTGAGGTAAGGAAATCTGATCTAATGCCTTTTTCTGTACTTTTACTTGAACTTTGCCAATACGTTCCAGACGAAACAGCAGGAATTCTGCTATTTTCTCCTCTACAAACACAATTGCACCAGTATCTGTAACCGCAAAATCTCCTAATTTGGACCGCTCTACACCTGTGGAAAGCACAGCTCCCAAATAATCTCTATGACTTAACTGAACAGGGCTATGCGGGTTTCTTATAATCTCTAACGCAGCAATAGGAAAGTCATCTGCTGTAATTCCACGGTAATCTGGCGAAAACCCAAGCATCTTTCTTTCTGTATCCTCACAGCCACCAAAAAACATTGTGTCAAGCCCATCTAACTTCTGAATCCATGGCAAGACCAATGCCTGCTTTTCTGGCGATAAAAATTCTGTGCACTGCACTGTATGTTTTCTACAACTAAAATCAGCCTGATCCAAAACCTTTGCAATGAAAAGTTTTTCGTCAGGCTGGTTCAGGCTCCTTAATAATGCTTTTTTATCCAATTTTCTCCCTCCGGAGCAAAAAATATGCTTCCCTGATTATCCCAGGGATAAAATCAGGGAAAGCACAATTCGTTTTACTATATCCATCAAAAAAAACGCAAAAATAGGTGAAAAGTCTAGCATCATGCCTCCACCTAACGGCGACTTATCAATCACGCTTCGAATAGGGCCTAAAATAGGTTCTGTCAACAAATAAATAATATTCCCCACTGATGTACGCTGCAACATGGGAATCCATGAAAGCAGTATTCTAACGAGAAGCGCAATATAGATCACTTCAAAAAATAAATCTGTCGCCTTATAAAGTACACTGACCATCTAACGCCTCCTGAAAAACTAAAACTTACCGATCTCCATTAGACACCCACGGAAGAATAATTCCAGCTTTTGTCTTTAATTCTTCTTTAAAATCTCCAGAGATGTCTACATTCATTGGTGCAATAACAAAAATATTATTGGCAACCCGTTGAATCGTTCCATCCAAAGAATAACATGTCCCACTTAAAAAGTCCATAATTCTTTGAGCAATTGGATATTCTACTTTTTCCAAATTCACAACCACAGGCTTTTTGCTCTTAATGTGGTCGCAAATTCCCTGAGCATCCTCATAACACTCTGGTTTAATAATCACAACCTGCATCTGTACATTGGCATTAATGCTTACAACAGACGAAGGATGTGGATTTCTTCTGGATGAGCTGCGGCTTGGCGCGCTATAGGATGGTTCCCTGATATATCGAGGGGCTTCTAATTCCTCTTCATCATCTTCATAGTCCTCATCATCATAATCATCATAGTCATCATCGCGACCGCCAAACATCGTATCCTTCAATCTTTCAATGAACTTTGCCATTCTAATTCCTCCGCCATATTATTTATTTCCAGGATAAATTCTCTTTCCGAAAATACCAGTGCCCACTCTTACAATTGTGGCGCCTTCTTCAACTGCTATCTGGTAATCTCCTGTCATGCCCATAGATAACATATCCATACTAACATTATTTATTTTTTTCCCATTAATGTCAACCATTATTTTCTTCATTTTTCTGAAATAAACTCTGTTTTCTTCTGGATTTTCGACAAAAGGTGCCACAGTCATCAGCCCACGAATACGAATTGCCTTCAAACAGCTTACCTGACGGATAAAATCTTCTACCTCCGATTCGTGTATACCAAACTTACTTTCTTCCTCTGCCATATTTACCTCAATAAGAATATCCATCGTAAGTCCAGCTTGCTCCGCGCGTTTACTAATTTCCTCTGCAAGTTTAAAACTCTCTACAGAATGGATCATTTCTACCTTATCAATGATATACTTTACCTTATTAGTTTGAAGATGCCCAATTAAGTGCCACTTTACATTTCCTGTAATTTTATCGTATTTCTCCAATATTTCCTGTACACGGTTTTCTCCAAGAGCGTTACATCCATAATCAACTGCCTCTTGAATTCTGTCAGCATCAATAGTTTTTGACACTGCCAAAAGTAAAACATCTTTCGCATTTCGACCTACCTTTTTGGCGCTTTCATCGATCTTTTGGCGAACTTGGTCTATATTCTCACAAATATAGGATTTCATCCTTCCTCACTCCTTAGTAAATCACATCATTTTCTGATACACTTTTTGCATCAGAAACAATGGAGTCATACACCTTTATCCCATACAAACTATTACCATCTACGATAGAGTAATTCTCATTACTACCTAAAATATCAACGACTTTAAATTTTGCTACTGTGCTGTTTGCCACATATACGCCTTTAAATGTAGCCACTTCACTAATCGTATAAGTCCCTTCTCCGCCATTAGTCAAAAGAACATCGCCAATTTTTAGTGTTGAAAAATCCTGTGCTACATACCCGTCATACTTCAAGCTATTTTCTTCTGAAGTCACCCGATCTAAAAGATTAATTTCGATGGAAGTATCTACGCCGTTTTCGCGTTTGATCACCATTAATTTATCTGCTGATTCCTGGATACAATCAGAAGGAATTTTTAACATTGTCTTTTCCACAATCGCTTCATTTGGAATTTTTAAACCTTCAATTGCATCAGTTTTTACGCTGAAAACAGCTTTTCTGAGACTTAAAAAATCAATCATATTCCAGTCTGACTCAAATACAACACGTGTAGATTTTTTGCCTGCATCGACTTCCTTTACTGTTACGGGCACATCTTTTTCTTCTTCATCTACTTGTGCACTCAGCGTCATATGATCGCCAACTTTCCAACCTGATGCCATGTCATTTTCCACATATCCTACAATGGCCCATCTATTATCTGTTACCAGTTTAAACAATGGATCCCCCTGAGCTACCGCAATAGATTTTGAAATATAAACCTCCTCCCCAGCATTAGCGATATCCTCCTCTGTCACAGATGACAACTGATCTAAAGTATATCTCTCTTCTTGCCCGTCCACATAAAAGGAAAAAATCCCACTGTCTGTAGCAGTGACGATCGACTGATTATCCTTCAATTGTTCTTGATATTGACTTCTTTCTGCTGTCAGATTCTCTGTGCTTTTGACTTCTTCTTGAAACCAAACATCGTTTCGTTGATTCATTTGACTTTCAATCTGACTACGGAAGGAGTAGATATCATTGACATTTCCGGAAATAAATTTCGTGATATATGTATCACAAGTTTGGGCAATCATATCCTCAATTCGGTTGACATCTTCCGAATAGGCTGATAGATTTCCTCTACTTTTTTGTATTTCCAAAATACTCTTATCAATTTTTTTCAGTTCATCTTCAATAACTTGCGTATTCTCCATATTTTTAATGCTACATACAGCGCTTCCCATAGCTACCTTTTCATTTTCTGCATAATTGAAATACGGTTGTCCATCTCTAGGTGCTGTTATTGTTTTTTCCTGACGCACAATCAATCCTGTAAACTGTGTAGGTGTATCGATTGTTCCATATCCCACCATCTCAACACCTGTATGATTTTTGACTAAAAAAGTGACTAATGAACCACATAGATAAATAATCAAGCCAAAAAAGAATAAACATGTAACTAAACGATGGTTATGTCCTCTGTGCTGTCTGCGGATTTTGACCCGACGTGGTCTTGACTGCGAAATATTTCTCTGTTGATGTGAAGAGATTCTTTCCCTGTAGGGAGATTGGCTAGACGGGGAGCGATATCCCTTGAGCCGAAGCACCTTACCTTCGTATTCTGCCGAAATGGATTGTCTTTTCCTTCGCCTTCTTCTCCTATCCATAGGATCCCCCCTTTCCCAATTTCGCAGATCCTAATTTTATTATTATAATATAAAATTCATTTTAGGTAAACCCTAACATAACAGAAACAAATGAAATCTGCTGTATCTGTGACAAAAAACAACTAGAATCATTTAAAATCGCCTTTTTTTGACAATTGTTTCAAGAAAGATTAGAAATTCGATTTACTAAATCTTTACGTCGTGTAACTGAAATATGGCGGAGAATAGGATCTGTTTGCCGTGCCAATTGTTCTACTTCCTGGCGAATAGTAACATCTGCCTCATCATCAGTCTCAATACCAATAAGAGCAGTCTGCCCCACAATGGAGACCTCTGCTCTAGTAACCTCTTCTTCCTCTGTCAAAATCGCTCTTTCTACTCGCAATTCCCTGACAAGGGCTTGTTTATCCCCCTTTGATGTGCTGCATCCGCTAAGAAATATACAACATAAAAATATACAATAGATCAATCTCATTAGTTCTCCCTCCTTTTTAAATTTAAGTCCATAAAAAAAGCATTTCCTTCCCCAACAGAAATCATGTATAATCTAATTAAAAACCAACAAGGAGATGGTTTCCATGGAAAAACAATTTCAGAAAATCCCAATAAATTCCATTGAGATGGCCCCAAAAGGTGGTATGTATATAACAAAAAATCAACGACAAATATTTTTGTTAAAAAAACTACTTTTTGTTTTTGTTCTAACTACTGCTATCATAAGACTGTTTCGAAAAAAATCGTATTGATAAAAGTGTATTGATTCGGTATAATGGGACAAGTGATTACTTTAATGTATGTAGATCTGAAAGGATGAAACAGAGATGAAACTTGGTATCGTTGGGCTTCCCAATGTAGGGAAAAGCACATTATTTAACTCTATGACTCTTGGTAAAGCTGAATCCGCCAACTACCCATTCTGCACTATTGATCCTAATGTTGGCATTGTTCCAGTGCCAGATGAAAGACTCACCAAACTTCATGAGTTATATGACTCTGATAAAACAACACCAGCTGTCATTGAGTTTGTAGATATTGCAGGGCTGGTAAAAGGAGCAAGCAAAGGGGAGGGATTAGGAAATAAATTCCTTTCCCATATTCGAGAAGTAGACGCTATTGTTCATGTAGTACGTTGTTTTGAAGATGGGAATATCGTTCATGTGGATGGATCTATCGATCCAATTCGTGACATCGAAACAATCAATCTTGAATTGATATTTTCTGATATGGAAATCTTGGAACGGAGAATAGCCAAAACCATTAAATCTGCTATGAGCGATAAAAGCTTGCAAAAAGAAGTAGAACTTTTAAAGCAAGTACATGCTGCTCTGGAAGCGGGCCAATCAGCTCGTAGTGTCATTTTTGATGATGCTGATGATCAAGCTTTTATTGACAGCTTAGATTTGTTAACTACAAAACCTGTACTCTATGCTGCCAATGTTACAGAAGATGATATGGCTGATGATGGTGCATCTAATAGCTATGTAGCAAAGGTACAGGAATTTGCCCAAAAAGAGGGATCTGAAGTTTTTGTTATTTGTGCAAAAATGGAAGAAGAAATTTCTGAACTAGATGAAAGTGAAAAACAAGAATTTCTTTCTGATCTAGGTGTAACTGGCAGCGGTTTAGACCATTTGATTGCCGCAAGCTATAAACTTTTAGGTTTAATTAGTTATTTAACTGCTGGCAAAAAAGAAGTTCGTGCCTGGACAATTAAAAATGGTACAAAAGCTCCTCAAGCGGCTGGCAAAATTCACAGTGATTTCGAAAAAGGCTTTATCCGCGCAGAAGTTGTGAAATATACTGATCTTGTACGTCTAGGCTCTGTCACTGCTGCAAAAGAACAAGGATTATTGCGTAGCGAGGGTAAAGAATACGTTGTCAAAGACGGAGATGTCATTGAATTCTTATTCAACGTATCGAAATAAGAAAAATAAAAAAGCAGTCAATAGACTGCTTTTTTTATTAAAAGTCAATATCTTACTACCCTAATCACACAAAAACCATTGTGTCCATTTTTACATACTCTTTTTTAGAGTCTCTGCCATCCCTTTCATTTCTTCTGCTGCGGCAATCGTTGCCTTTGTAATTTGAGCACCACCCATCAAACGAGCAACTTCCTGCACCGAAGCCTTCCAGTCTAAAGCCGTCACTTTTGTGATTGTTCTTCCATCTGCCGTATTTTTCTCAATCAAAAAATGCCTATCCGCCATAGCTGCAATCTGTGGCAGATGCGTAATACATAATACCTGACGTTTTTGACCAAGAGCTGTCATTTTTTCTCCGACTTTCTGTGCAGCTCTCCCGCTGACACCAGTATCAATCTCATCGAAAATAAAGGTATCAATCACATCCACATCAGCCAATACATTTTTTAATGCAAGCATAACACGGCTCATTTCTCCTCCAGAGGCAATTTTTGCGAGAGGCTTTAGCTCCTCACCCAAATTCGCTGAAATTAAAAATTCAACTGCATCTTTTCCGTTGACAGTAAATTCTTTTTTCTCTTCTACTTGAATACAAAACTCTGCATGCTTCATCTCTAAATCATGAAGCTGACAAGCAATCATTTTTTCTACCTCTTTTGCTTTTTGAGTTCTTAATTCAGTTATACTTTTACAGATTACATTGATCTTTTTTTCCAGAAAAGACCTCTCTTCTTCTAGTCGTATTAACTCTTCTTGACTATTCTTTAAACGTGTCAACTCCTGAACCGCCTTTTGATCATACGAAAGAATCTCACGGATACTACCACCATATTTTCGTTTAAGATTGTAGATAAGATTTAGCCTCTCTTCCACTTCTTCCAGCTTTTTAGGGTCACTTTCCACTTCCCGCGCATATTTACGTACTTGAGAAGCAGCATCCTCCATCTGAGCATATACATCATTGAGCTGTTCATATACACTTTCTAATGATTCATCAATTTCCGTTAAATTTCCTAATGCATCCAGTGCCTGTGCTGTAAAATCCAACGCAGATCCACCATTCGTACCATAAAGATTTTTTACTACCGAGACTGCATACTTCATCAGCCTGTCTGCGCTTCTCAGAATTTTCTTCTTTTCTTGAAGATCCTCCTCTTCTCCATCAGTGAGACCAGACTGTTCAATCTCATCATGCTGAAATTGGAGTAAGTCAATTTTTTGAGCTCTCTGTCTGTCATCAGAACAAAGATCTTCCATCTCTTTTTTTATCTGCTGGTATTGTCTAAAATATCTGCCTAACTCCACTTTCTTTTCTTCCATCATACTACCACAAAATCTATCTAATAATTCAATATGTTTCCCCGGGTGCAACAAGGATTGATGTTCATGCTGTCCATGAAGGTCAATCAGTGTCTCAGAAATATTTTTCAACATTCCAACTGTCACTGCAGAGCCATTAATTCGGCTGATAGATTTCCCCTTATCGCTGTACGTACGGCTGATTAAAAGAGTACCATCTTCTTCCTCTGGTATTCCTGACTCTACCAGCTTCTCTTGTAAGTTATGAGGGACATTATCAAATAACAATTCCACAGAAGCATTTACAGCACCCTTACGTAAAAAATCCCGTCCAGCCCGTTCACCTAATGCAAAATTGACAGAATCAATAATCATAGACTTTCCAGCTCCAGTCTCTCCGGTCAGAATGTTAAGACCTCTCCCAAAATAGATCTCTGCCTCTTCGATCAAGGCTACATTTCTGATATGAAGATATAAAAGCATCGGAAAACCTCCTTTTATTCTGTTCGGATAATCTTGTAAAACTTCTCAATCAAATTTGCTGCCTGTTGATGGCTTCTAATAACGCAAAACACAGTATCATCACCGGCGATTGTCCCTAAAATTTCACTGTTATGCATATTATCCAAAGCAGTACCTACTGCCATTCCCATACCATCCAGTGTCTTAATTACAATAATATTTTGTGCATAATCCAGATGAATAACTACCTCTTTAAACACCCGAATCAAACGATCAGACAACTCCGAATCCGTGTTTGAAATTACAGAATACCTTTGTCTGCCATCCTCCATAGCAATTTTTGTCAGCTTCATCTCTCTGATGTCTCTTGATACAGTGGCCTGAGTCACTTCAAATCCATCTTCTGCCAGCTTCTGAGCTAGTTCTTCCTGGGTTTCAATGTTATTTTTTTCAATCAGTTCCAGTATTTTCGCTTGCCTTGCGATTTTCATAGTTATCACGCCTCATTTCTTACAAGCTTATCCCTCAGTATATCATAAAAACTTCTCTCGTTGGTTTTTAGTATCGTTGCAGTTTGTTTTCGACGGCGGACTGTGATGACCGCACCTTTCTTTATCACACGCTCTGCTTGTCCATCAACACTGATGATAATATCCCCCCGTGTTTTACCGCTCAACTCTACCTTAATGATATCATTGGCAGAAACTACAATGCTTCTTGCATTTAACATATGTGGGCAAATAGCTGTAATGGCCAAACACTCCGCATTGTACTTCATAATCGGTCCGCCAGCAGAAAGATTATATGCCGTAGATCCAGTTGGTGTGGAAATAATAATGCCATCTGCATGGAAATTCTCAATAAATTCATCATTGACATACAGCCTTAAATCCACCATCTTTGCGTTTACGCCTCTAGAAATATAGATATCATTTAGGCCATAATCATTTTCAAACTTCATCAGTCCATCAGAGGAGCTCACTTCCACCATTAGCCTTTTCTCTTCTTTATATCTGCCTTCTAATACATTTGTTATAGCTTTTGTTGCTGCACCTCTCTCTGCATCTGTCAAAAAACCAAGCGTACCAAGGTTAATTCCCAAAATCGGCGTATTATAGTTACTAGCAGTCCGTCCAGCACCTAACATGGTACCATCGCCGCCTAATACCACTAGCAACTGCGATTTTTGAAACAATTCTTCCATCAAATACCCATAGTCTGATAAACCGATACTTGCGGCAACCTTTCGCTCAATCAGCGGAACACAACTCTTTTTTAATAAAAACTGAGCGATCTCTTTTGTAAAACTATAGTCGCTGTCTTTTTCTAGATTCGGTAATATCCCTATTCTTTTCATAGATGGTCCTTCCTGCTACTCTAATTCATCATGGCTCAGCAATGCTACATTTTTCGCCATTTGATATGCCTCGTTTATGGAGATACCAACATTCTTTTTGTCTAAGTAAATGAGGTATTCAATATTTCCCTCTGGTCCCTTGATAGGAGAGTAGCTAATATTTAAAATATGAAGTCCCTGACTCATAACAAAATCGACAATTTTTTCTATGACCTCTTGATGGACAGCCTTGTCACGGACTACGCCTTTTTTCCCAACTTTCTCTCGTCCAGCTTCAAACTGTGGCTTAATCAAAGCAACAATTTGACCTGCTTCACCCAAAATATCGCAAACTGCTGGAATCACTTTTGTCAGAGAAATGAAAGAGACGTCGATAGAAGCAAAGTCTGCATCTTCTGGCACTTCTTTATGTGTAAGGAAACGCACATTGGTTTTTTCCAGACAGACTACCCGTGGATCGTTTCTCAGCTTCCACGCAAACTGCCCATAACCTACGTCGATAGCATAAACTTTCGCTGCACCATTTTGCAGCATACAGTCTGTAAATCCCCCTGTAGAAGCACCAATATCCAAACAAATCTTGTCTGTCAGTTGTAGTCCAAAGACATTTACTGCTTTCTCTAATTTATATCCCCCACGGCTAACATACTTCATTTCATTACCATGGACTTCCAGCTTTGCTGTTACATCTACTTTGGTTCCAGCCTTATTCTCCTTAACACCGTCTACATAAACAGATCCTGCCATAATATACGCCTTGGCAAGCTCTCTGGAAGCAGCCAAGTTTGATTTTACCAATAATATATCAAGACGTTCTTTTTCAGCCATGTTGTTCATCCATTTCCTTTACTCTTGCTATAATTTTTTGATAAATTGAATCACTGTCCATTGCATATTTTAAAAACAGCTGACTTTTATTTCCATGTTCAATAAACGCGTCAGGGAATGCAAAAATTTCCGTTTTTACCGACAAATTATTGTCAGAGACAAAAACTTCCACTTGTTCGCCAAACCCTCCTGATTTCACATGGTTTTCCGCTGTAAAAATCAGTTGACACTTAGATGCTGCCATACGTACCATATCTTCATCAATAGGATGAAGAAATCTTGCATTGATAAGCATCGGCTGATAACCGTCCTCCACTAATCTATCATAGACCTGCTTCATTTCATCCATCATATCGCCTGCAGAAAAAAGTGCAATTTTCTGTCCATCCTCAGTGAGCTGTGCCTTACCATAGCAAATAGGTGCTGTTCGGTCTAAATAAATTTCAGATGCTTCTCCTCTTGGATAACGGATTGCAACTGGGCCGTCGAATTCCTCTATAGCAAAGATCAGCATATTTTTTAATTCCTCTGCATTCTGTGGCGCCATTACTGTCATATGAGGCATACTGGAAAGAAAAGCAATATCATAGATGCCTTGGTGCGTTTCTCCATCAGCACCTACAATACCTGCTCTATCAATGGCAAGAACCACATGCAAACGCTGCAAACAGACATCATGAATCACCTGGTCGTAAGCACGCTGCAAAAAGGTTGAATAAACAGCAAATACTGGTACTATCCCCTGAGATGCTAAACCTGCTGCAAAAGTAACTGCATGCTGTTCAGCAATCCCTACATCAAAAAATCGTTTTGGAAACTCTCGATGAAATTTTTCCAATCCTGTTCCAGAACACATAGCTGCAGAAATAGCTACTAAATTCTTTTTCTTCAAAGCAAGTTCCACCATTACATTGCCAAAAATTGATGAATAACTTGGACCTGATGCACTTTTCAGTACCTTTCCTGTATTGATATCAAAGGACCCTACACCATGATATTCCCAAGGCAATTGTTCTGCATATTTATAACCTTTGCCCTTGCAAGTATATACATGCAAAAGAACTGGTCCCTTCATCCGTTCCACCTTTTTAATTACTTCAATCAGTTCTTCTATATTGTGACCATCAACAGGACCAATATAGTGAAATCCTAGCTCTTCAAACAAAATACCGCTAACTAAAAGATGTTTTACACTATCTTTCGTCCGTTCAATTGCACGATCCAATTTTTTTCCCACAACCGGCACACGATTGAGAAGAACATGAACTCCCTCTTTTGCCTCCAAATATCGTGGGTTAGTGCGAATATCGTTTAAATGTCTGCTCATAGCTCCGACATTTTCCGAGATAGACATCTGATTGTCATTTAGAATCACCAATAAGTTGCGGTTACTTTGCCCTACATTATTTAACGCTTCATAGGCAAGCCCTCCGGTCATAGAACCATCGCCGATAACCGCTGCCACATGATAATTCTCTCCTTTCAAATCCCGTGCACAACAAATCCCTAGGGCTGCGGAGATTGATGTAGAGCTGTGTCCTGCCGCAAAACAATCATATTCACTTTCTTTTGGCTTAGGAAAACCACTAATACCACCAAATTGTCTTAGGGTAGAAAAAGCTTCCCTTCGTCCGGTCAATATCTTATGCACATAAGCCTGATGGCCTACATCCCATACGATTTTATCCTTTGGAAGATCAAAACAATAATGAAGGGCAAGTGTCAACTCTACAATGCCCAAATTACTTGCCAAGTGTCCTCCTGTTTTAGAGATTGTACTGATTAAAAACTGTCGAATCTCTCTAGCCAGCTGTTCCAGCTGAGGAAGTTTCAAATTCTTAATATCTGATGGTACATTTATGGAATCTAATAATCTACTCAATGTCTAAACCAGCCTTTCAAAAGATAGCCTCCGATTTATAGAAAATCAGAGGCTGCAGGTTTTAATTTTTCCTTTTAATCAAATACTCTGTCAAATGAATCAAAAATTGACCCTTGTCTTGGTATGTACGAAAAATTTCCACTGCCTGACTGGAAAACTGTTCTACCATCTCATGGCTTTTCTCCAGCCCATACATTGATACATAAGTATTTTTCTCATTTTTCTCATCGCTGTGGACTGGTTTTCCCAGTTCCTTGGCTGAACCTACAACATCTAATATATCGTCTTGAATCTGAAATGCAAGTCCTATGTGATCTCCGGCAGTAAAAAACTGTTCTGCTGCCTCTTGATTGCCGGCTAATATTGCCCCAGCCTTTAAAGCCGCTGCAATCATAGCCGCAGTCTTATTGTGATGGATATATAAAAGTGTCTCTTCATCAATCTTTTTGCCTTCGCTTTGAACATCAACCACCTGCCCGCTCAGCATTCCTTTGGTACCAGCACAATCCGCTATCACTTTCATAGCTTCTGCCGCCTTTGTACCTTTCTTGCAAACCTCATCAGCCATTACCTGAAAAGCATAATGTAAAAGTCCATCACCGGCCAATATAGCCATATCTTCTCCAAACACTTTATGACTAGTTAGCCGACCTCTAC
>JAGZLR010000006.1 GCA_018364635.1 Clostridiales bacterium
GCTGGACTCAAGGGTGAAGAAATGTTTATTGAGGCGGAAAATGACTGTGATGCAAAACCTGGTGACTGGGTTTACATTGAGTTATCAGAAGATGGTTTTTTTAATGCTGTGATGATTATGTATGGTTTTCCTTTAGTTGGTTTGCTTGTGGGAATATTTGGCGGATATAGTATACTACCACTTTTCGGTGTAAATGGCTCCATACGTGATCTATTAAGTTTTATTTTGGGGATTGTGCTAACTTTTCTCTGTTATGTTGTAATTCGTATGAATGAACCACGGTGGCAGAAGAAAAAATACCGCCCAAGGACTGTCAGTGTCACACAGCCGGACCCATCAGAAAACTGATGTAGCAGTCCTTAAAGTTTTTCAAAGAGCAGCAAGAGTAAATTTTTTTGAAGATGATTTTTTAGCCTGAAACGGGAGTTTTGAACTCCCGTTTTTTTATTTGTGCTTTAGGCACTTTTTCCATTATCTCCAATATGATGATAAGAGAGGAGGTGAATGTAACATGGACAGGCTAGCTTGTTATTATCTAGAGAAAGGATATAATTGTTCCCAATGTATTTTAAAGGCCGCAGAGGAATATTTTCATCATCCTCTTTCTGAGCAGATGATAAATTCTTGCTGTGGCATGAAAAATGGACTGGGAATTGGATCGGTATGTAGCGCTTTATCCGCAGGCGTTATGGTGTTAGGGCTTTTCTTAACACCAGAGCAAGTAAAAAAAGAGCGGATAAAGCTGCTTGCTGATTGTGCAGAAATGTTTGGTAATATTAATTGTGTGCTTTTAAGTGATGCAGATGATGAATTTTGTAGAGATATCATTTCTTTTACAGCCTGTGAAACGGCAAAAGCCGTGTTGAAGTACAGACCAGATCTTCAGCCATCTGTTTCTTTGGAATCAGAATGATTTAAACGGTATATTTCTTCTTCCAACAGCTTTTTTGTATTTTTGAGAGCCTGATTTTCAGCAGTCAGTGACTTTATGGTATGGGTGTATTCTTGTATCTGTTGGTCTTTTTTGGCTGATGATTCTGTCAGGCTCTCAATTTCTGAATGCATCCTTTCCCCTTGCTCTCTCCATCTCAAATTTGCTTTGACAAAATCTGAATTTTTGTCTGATAACTGCCTAGTTAAATCGGCAATTTTTTCACTATTCTGAGATAGATCGGACTCATATTGAGAAATTCTATTTTGAAGGATCTCTATTTGTGGCTGTACTGCGGCTATAACTGGTTTTTCAGACATTTCTGATTTCGTCGCCTTTTGTTCAGGCAAAAACTCGGGATAGAGATGTTCTACTAGCAAAAGGCGATAGCTGTCTTTTGTATCGATAAACAGATTGGTTGAGGAAAATATTTCTTTCATTGATGAGAAATCTTGATAGTCTACTTTATAGTGAAATGGTGTATAGGCATTTTGAAATCGGAAGGGAGTCTGGAATGATTCTCCCATATTATCTGAAGAAATTCCAAAGTATTGTCCTTGAGAGGCCCAGACTGCAAAAATTTTATTCCTAGATTTCATTAAGGCACAGCTGTCTAGACGGCCGCCTTCCCAAAGAGTGACAGGAGAACTGAAATCTGAGCCATAACGATATTTAAAAATTAACTGGGTAGAAAAACGTTTTTTAAGAGCAAATAAGAGATAGATTTTTTCGTCTTCGATCAACGATGAAAAGTCAACTACAGGCAAAGCAGCAGACAAGACAGGCTTTGGCTTGCCAATAATTAGTGGAAACAGCAAAAGCTCTCGGCTGACAACAGTATTTTCTGAATTGCGGTAGAAAAGGAGGATATGTTTTTTCTCAATAGGCGCACAGTGAAAGTTTTTTCCAGCAAATGGAATTAGTTTATCGATTAATGTCGGGGAATCCCATTTTCCATTGACACAATTGACACAGATTAGTCGTTGATATTCTGTACCTGTGTCAGGCATAGTATAGACAAGTGACAGGGCGTTTCCGCTGGAGAACAACTTAAAAAATGTTTTAGGATAAATATTTAGTTCAGAAATTCTTTTGATTTCCCATGATTCGCCCCATTTTTGTCGACAGAGGAAAAGATGGTGTTCTGCATCAATACCGATGAGATAAAGAATCCCCTTGTCATCTGTAGCGACAGAATAATTATCTGCAATTCCAGAAATAATTTTTTGTGGCGTTGAAGCGTGTTTTTTTACCAGTTGTTTGTAAAATAAAGAGTGATCCTCTACAAAGAAAAGATAGAGTCTTCCGTCCGAGGTACGGATTGTTTGAATAGAAGTTTGTGTCATTGTTTTGCTCCAAAAAGTAAAAGTTACTACAATTATATGGAATCGTAGTCCAAAAAGAACAAAAATATATGTTTTATTTCTGTTAAAATAGGGGGGATTTTTGTATGAATTCATCCTTGTGAAACGATTAAAAAGAATTTATAATATAAAACGTAATTTATACACGAGATATAAAAATGGGGAAGAGAGTAGTGAAAAAAAAGAAACTTTCTGTCAAGATTGCTCGGATCGTTTCAGGGATGTTGGCGGTTATTTTTTTATTATTTATTGGCGTTGTTCTGGTACAAACTAGGTTAGCTGTAGTGAAGAGCACGAATGAAGAACTAAAGAGATTAGCAGAAATTACAGCTGTACAAGTGGAAGAGATTTTGCGACCAGCAGAAGATGTCTCTCAAAATATTAGTGTGTATTTAGAGGAACATGAAAATGAACTTGGTCAAGACAGTGATGAGAGTCAGACAAGTGTTATTTTGCCGGAGGTATCTTTAACAGAAGAACAAAAAATGATCGAGGATTATTTGACTTCTTTGATTTCTTATACTGCGAAGAATAACGAAGATATCATTGGGATTGGTATTTATTTTGAGCCGGATGCTTTTGTAAAGGGTGTAAAAGATTATTCTATGTACGCGGATAGTAGCCAATCTGAATTTTTTTTAGAGGATGAAGGAGATTTTGCTTCTTATTCTACTGAAGATTATTACCGTTTGGCAGCAGACAGCAAGCAAACGGTATATACGTCACCCTATTATGATGATACGTTAGGCATGACTGTAATTAGCCTTTCCAGGCCTATTCTTATCAAAGATAGTGTAAAGGGTGTCATATTGGTAGATTTTACCATTGATAAATTTGGATCTGTAGATTTGACAACAGCCAAAGAACAATTTCCTTCGCTGTATTATGATATCGCTACAGGAGATGGCACAATTATTTATAGTGGAAAGCAAGGAGAAGACGAAGAAGATAATATTACAGATGCATTCTCGAATGAGAAACAAAAGCAGGAGTTATTGGCTCATATCAGTGATAGTACCTCTTTCATTATGAATGGTAAAGATACACTTGGTAAAAATTTATACCATTATGGTGCACCTGTGACGACAGAAGTGGGAAATTGGGTTGTAATTAACACAATTACATCAAAAGATGTCAATCATAGTGTTATGACAACAATGTATACACTTTTGATTTTATCAATAATTGCAATTATTGTCATCATTATGGCTGTTATCTTCGTACTAAAAAAATGTTAGATCCGATTCAGCAGTTGGTGTATGCAGCAAATGCAATCTCTGAGGGGAACTTAGATATTTCAGTGGAAGTTACATCCAATGATGAGATTGGTATGCTGGCAGAGGCGTTTGATAAAACTGCATCTTATTTGAAGAGAATGATAGGAGAAATTTCTTACTTGCTTTCCCAGATGGCAGATAATAAATTGAATGTAGATTTGGAAGAAGAATATTTAGGTGATTTTTCGGCAATCGAAACATCATTCAAGCTTATTATTGAAAACTTGAATCAGACACTTACTCATATTTCTGCATCTGCAGAACAGTTCTCTATGGGCTCTTCCAACGTGTCATTGGGTGCCCAGGAATTATCTCAAGGGATAACAGAGCAAACAGATGCAGTGGAAGAATTAGCAGAAATGATGAAGAGATTTTCGCAACAGCTGCAAAAGACGGTTTCAATTGCAGAGCAAACTAATATAGATGTAAAACAAGTAGGGTTGGATTTAACACAAAGTAATAAGCAAATGCATGAAATGATTGATGCTATGTCTAAAATTAATACTTCCTCTCGTGAAATTGAAAAAATAATAAAAACTATTGATGATATTGCTTTCCAGACCAATATATTAGCATTAAATGCATCAGTGGAAGCAGCAAGGGCAGGGGCTTCTGGAAAGGGATTTTCTGTCGTAGCGGAAGAAGTAAGAAACTTGGCTAATAAAAGCGCAGTTGCAGCAAAACAAACAGCTGTTTTAATTGAAAGCTCAATTAAAGCAGTAAATAATGGTACTGCTATTGCAGATGAAACAGCAGCATCTTTGTTACGTGTAGTAGAGGGAACAGAAAAAATTACAGAAAAAATTAATACTATTTCAGACGCTTCCCATGTGCAGGCTGAATCTGTTGAGCATATGAAGGAGGAAATATCTCAAATTACAACTGTTATTCGAACTAATTCTGCAGTTGCAGAAGAAAGTGCGGCGACCAGTGAGGAATTATCCAGCCAGGCGCAAATGCTAAAGGACACAATTTCGGTATTTCAGATGAAGAAATAGGCAAAGAAAACAATACCCAAGATTCGAAAAGAGTAGAGCAAAATAAATTGATATGAAGTTGAAAAAAGAAGCCCCCAAGGATAGAGGGCTTCTTTTTTGATATGACTTTTAGTTAAGAAATTTAGTTTATTTTGTTTCTAATTCTATCAATTTTTCAAGAATTTGGTTGCTTCTCTCAATAAATGTCGTCATTTCTGCAGGTTCCAGAGGTTTTTGACCCATTTGTGCTAAATCGTATACTTGATGGCAAATTAGATCGGTTTCTTCCATATGAGTTCCTTTGTTTTTTAATTCAATCAGAAGCTGAATCAGTTTATTATTAGAGTTAAGTACTAGAGTGCGGTCTAGCTCAAAACTACCGAAAATGCCAGCCATCATATCTTGATTTCTATACATTTCCCGCATTTCAACCATTCTTCTGGATTCCTCAGACAAAAGCATCATAGCTGAGATGGCAGTGGACTTTAGACTTTCTGTTTTTACCTTGAGTTTTTCGTCATTTAATATACCTCTAAATAATGTCTGTAATGATGTGTCGAGAGTTTCTTTAGCCTTTACAGCTTCTTCGCTGGTTTCCTCTGCATTTTTAAGAGTATCTGAAATATCAGCATCTATCCTCAAAAATTTAGTTTCATTTTTTTCTGTGTACTCTAAGAAAGAGATGAATGCTTTATCAATAGAGGCATCGAGTATAATCGCTTCCATTGCTTGGTCTTTAAAAAGTTGAATATACTGTGCTTGTTGATTAGCATCTGTTACATAGAAAACCTTATTTGCGTTTTTATCTTTGTTATCCTCAAGATACTCTGCTAATGTTTTATGTGTATTATTCGTTGTCTTATAGATAATAGAATCTTTAATTTTTTCGTAAAGTTTTTCACCTTTCATACAACCGTATTTAATAAAGATACTAATGTCGTCAAAGAATTTTTCATAAGAAGAACGGTCAGTTTTAAATAGTTGATTTAATTTATCAGCAACTTTTTTGGTTATGTAAGAGGACATTTTAGAGGCATAACCATCATTTTGTAATGTGCTTCTTGAGACATTTAAAGGTAGATCTGGACAGTCCATGACACCTTTTAGAAGAAGCAAAAATTCTGGAACAACTTCTTTGATATTGTCGGCAATATAGACTTGATTGGAATATAGCTTGATCTGTCCGTTTGCAGCATCCATTTCGTTGGATAATTTAGGAAAATAAAGAATTCCTTTTAGACGGAATGGATAGTCCATATTCAAATGAATCCAAAACAGTGGGTCTCCCATTTCAAAGAATACTTTATGATAGAATTCTTTATATTCTTCTTCTGTACAGTCTTTTGGTTGTTTTAGCCAAAGAGGATGAATGTCGTTAAGTGGTTTTGGTGTTTCTGGAGATGCTGTACTTTCTGCATTTTCTTTTTCTTCTGTATTTTCTTTTGGCTTTACAATTTCCAAATAGATCTCTACAGGCATAAAAGAACAATACTTTTCAATGGTTGACCGCAAAGTATACTCATTTAAAAATTCTTGACCATCATCGCCTACATAAAGGGTAATCGTTGTACCACGGTCAGATTTTTCGCTGTCTGACATCTCATACTCAATTCCACCATCGCAGATCCATTTGGCAGCAACAGCCCCTTTTTGATAGCTGAGAGAATTGATTTCAACTTTATCTGCTATCATAAAGGCAGAATAAAAACCTAATCCAAAATGACCAATAATTTCGTTGTCTTTATCCATTTTCTCTTCGTATTTTGAAAGAAAATCTGTAGCGCCAGAGAAAGCAATCTGATTGATATATTTTTTGATTTCTTCTGCCGTCATTCCGATTCCATTGTCTGTAAAACTGAGAGTCTTTTTTTCAGGATCAGCAGATACGACAATTTGATATTTCTCATCATCTGCGATATGATCTGCCTCGCCGATGCTTTTTAATTTCATTAGTTTTGTCACTGCATCGCAACCATTGGAAATAAGCTCACGAATAAAAATATCTTTATCAGTGTAGAGCCATTTTTTGATAATTGGTAAAAAGTTTTCACTGTTTATGGATAAATTTCCTTTTTCTTGTGCCATACTATAGCCTCCTTCATGAGTCATCACTGGAATACTTCTATTGTAACACGGAGAAAAGAAAAGTCAAGAAAAAATTAGCACTCAACACTATGGAGTGCTGACAATAATCTGATGATGTTGGAAAAAAGATGTAATGAAGTCATCCCATGGAAAAACATAGCTGGAATCTAGAGAAAAAGATTTTTGAGAACCACCAGTTGTACAAGTGATGATTTTACCATTATAATGGACATTTAAAAATAAGGCTGCTGCCTGAGGAGAAATTTGCTCTAACATATTTTTGTCGGCTGAAAACACAAGTTTAAAGTTTTTGGGCAGACGAGTCCCTTTGATTGTTTGAAAGACAAACGGTTTCATTTGAAGCCATGTGCTGTATTCATGATTTAACAGTTCCTGTTCTGTCAGGGAAAAGTAGTCTTTTTGCAGGCGGCCGTCGATGTGAAAAGAGACAAACGTATTGATTTCTGCACTTCGCAGTTCAAAAGAGTCAAAGATAGTCCCCTTAAATAATTGAAATGTAAAATTTTTTATGTTGACAATCTCGAAAGATTTCATAGTCGAATATTTTCTCCAGTGTTTTTCTTTTTATTGTACTATTAAAAAATATATTTTACAATGCACATTTAGATTTTGTTTTTTGTAAATTTATGATACTATGATATGGACCGATAACATAATAAGTGGAACTTGAGGAGATTACCGATGCTTTTTAATTCCTTTACCTTTCTTGTTTTTTTCTTTGTTGTTACAATATTATATTTTTGTTTTCCTCAGAAAAAGCGATGGATTTTATTATTGAGTGCCAGTTATATTTTTTATATGGCATGGAAGCCGGTTTTTATTGTTTTAATTGTATTTTCTACCTTCATTAATTATTTTCTTTCGCTTCTGATCGATCAAGAAAAAGATCAGCGAAAGCGAAAGAGATATTTTATTTTAAGCCTTATCAGCAATTTTGGGTTATTGTTTTTATTTAAATATTCAGTATTTATTAATGAATCCTTTATGGAACTGTACAAGTATTTTGGAACGATCGTACTGCAGGCAGTTGGAAAGACCCCTCTTGAGGCGACTGATATTGTTCAAAGAGTTTTAGGAAATTATCCTTTGAAGGATTTTGATATTATCTTGCCGATGGGTATTTCCTTTTACACGTTTCAAGCTGCAAGCTATACAATTGATGTGTATAAAAGAGAGTTAAAACCTGTCCGTCATTATGGTTATTTTTCGCTGTATATTACATTCTTTCCACAGCTTGTGGCAGGGCCGATTGAAAGAACTGCTAATCTTTTGCCTCAATTTTACAAAAAACATAAATTTAATGCAAAGCGGGCTCTCTATGGGCTAAAGATTATGCTTTTGGGCTACTTCAAAAAAATTGTGATTGCAGACAGGATTGCTGTGGCTGTCAATACAGTTTACAACCAGCCACAAGATTTTACAGGATTGTATTTTGCAGTGGCTTCTTTCTTATTTGCTTTTCAAATTTACTGTGATTTTAGCGGGTATTCTGATATTGCTGTAGGATGCGCCAAAATATTGGGATTTGATTTAATGAAAAATTTCAAAAGTCCATACCTTTCCGGCAGCATCCGTGAGTTCTGGAGACGGTGGCATATCTCTTTATCCAGTTGGTTGATGGATTATGTTTATATCCCTTTAGGTGGAAGCCGTACGTCTAAAGGAAGACATTATTTTAATCTTTTGGCAACATTTCTTGTCAGTGGACTGTGGCATGGAGCAAATTGGACGTTTGTGATCTGGGGTGGACTCCATGGCATCTATCAAATAGCAGGTCTTATAACAAGATCGTTTCGAGAACGATGGAAAAAATTTTGGGGAGGAGACAAAAATCCTCTACTAATGATTGGCAGTATCATAGTTACATTTCTTTTGGTAGACTTTGCCTGGATCTTTTTTCGGGCGAATCGTGTGGAAGATGCGTTTTATATCATTCAGGCAATGGCACAAGATTTTTTAGGCTGGAAAAACAGACAGTACATGTATGAAGTTTTGAATGGAATGGGCCTTAATTTATATGAATTTGCAGTGATTGGTATATCTATTTTGATTCTTATGGGCTCAGAGATTCTCAGTAAAACAGAACAGGTATATGAATACTGGGAGAAAAAGCCGTATTTGTTTCGGCTGATATATTATGTGTTGATTGCTTCGATAGTGCTGACTGCGGGGGTTTATTATAATGCGGGAGAGTTCATTTATTTCCAATTTTAAAGTGCTGGTGAGATTGATTATATTTTTATTGTGTGTAATCCCTATTTTTCTATTTATGGGAAGAATGTATCGCACAGCAGCAGATAAAAATGTTATTAATGCTTTTACAAAGGCTCGTTTTGATGAGTTTTATGCTTTGGAACCGAATAGCCTGGATATGATATTTGTTGGATCATCTCATTCCTACTGTACATTTGATCCTGATAACTTTGACCCATACTTAGGGATAAGTAGCTACCAAATGGGTACGCCTTTACAGCATCCTGACACCACATACTATGAATTGAAGAAAATTTTTGAGACACAATCGCCTAAAGTTGTCGTTATGGAGGTCTATTGGGATGTTTTGGATGATGACTTTGAGATGAAGCAAGCAAACTCCTTTTTTGAGGTTTTGCAGGACGATGTAATGGAAAAGGAATATATTCGTCATGTATTTCCTTTAGGAGAAAAAGTAAAATATAGATTATGGCCGATTAGATATCAGCAGGACTATTTTGCTTATCGATCTAAAGATTTGGCACAGTGGCTGGAAGATGGATTAGGGGTATGGCGCAAGAAAGAGGAAGTTGCTAATGGAGAGGAATATTACCGATCGAAAGGATACACCTATTGCGATATCGTTCTGTCTGAAAAGGAATACTACGAAACAAATCAATTCCGTGGATTGGATGGGAAGGACTGGAATTTTTCTCCAAAACAGGAAGATTGGATGGAAAAAATAGTTGATCTTTGCCAAGAAAAGGGAAGCAGGCTGATTTTTGTAACAGCACCAATCGCGAATGTGTCTATGGAATACATAAATAACTATGAGATTATCCACGAGAATGTATCTGATTTCGCTCAAAGAAATCAAGTACCATATATTGATTATAATCTAATAAATCAAGAGGAAAATTTACTAGAGAATAAAAATTTTCGGGATGATGCTCATTTAAATGACAGTGGAGTCAAAATTGTGGATCAACATTTTCTTCAATATCTCATAGAGAATAATATTTTTTCTCAATAAATTTAGAAAACCTACATTGAAGGTTTGTTGACGCAAAAAAAGAAATAGTGTATTATTTTATTAAAATTTTTTAACAATATATGTAAGAGAATACTGTCATAGAATATTGATGTTGGGAGGAGTTTTTGATGGCAGATGAAATATTAAATAATACGGAAGAAAAAGGGCTAGGCACTACAGGAAACTTTATCCATAGTTATATTCAGGAAGATTTAAAAGGCGAATTAAATAAACTCCACACCCGTTTTCCTCCAGAACCAAATGGTTATCTTCACATTGGTCATGCAAAATCTATCTGTTTAAACTTTGGTTTGGCTCAGATGTATGGAGGTAAATGTAATCTGAGATTTGATGATACAAATCCATCTAAAGAAGATACAGAGTATGTAGAATCTATTAAAGAAGATGTCAAATGGCTGGGATTTGACTGGGAAGATAGATTATTCTACGCTTCCTCTTATTTTGATACATTTTATGAAATAGCACTGAAATTGATTAAAGAGGGCAAAGCATTTGTTTGTGACTTAAATGCAGAAGAAATGCGTCAATATAGAGGTACATTAAGTACACCTGGAACAAATAGCCCATATCGTGACAGAAGTGTAGAAGAAAACCTAGATTTATTTACTAGAATGAAAAATGGTGAGTTTCCTGACGGAGCCAGGACTCTGAGGGCTAAGATAGATATGTCCTCTCCAAACATCAATATGCGAGATCCTGTACTTTACAGAATCGCTCATGCTTCTCACCAGGAAACAGGGGATCAGTGGTGTATTTATCCGATGTATGATTTTGCCCATCCTTTGGAAGACGCTATAGAAGGGATTACCCATTCTATATGCACAATGGAATTTGAGGATCATCGTCCGCTTTATGATTGGGTGGTGGAAAATTCAGGACTGTTAGCTAAACCTCGCCAGATTGAGTTTGCAAGACTTGGACTTACAAACACTGTAATGAGTAAAAGAAAGCTGCGAGCACTTGTAGAAGATGGTCTTGTAGATGGTTGGGATGACCCACGTATGCCAACGATTAGTGGTTTGAGACGACGTGGCTTTACGCCAGAATCAATTCGCGATTTTTGTGAACGAATTGGAGTCAGCAAGGCAAACAGCAGAGTGGATAGTTCTCTTTTAGATTACTGTATTCGTGAAGATTTAAAGGCAAAAACAAAAGTTGTAATGGCGATTCTTCATCCATTAAAAGTTGTAATTACAAACTACCCTGAAGGGCAAAGTGAGCTTTGCGAGGTGGACAATAATCCTGAAAACGAGGGTATGGGAAAACGTCAAATCACGTTTTCGAGAGAAATCTATATTGAAAAAGAAGATTTTATGGAGGAACCAGTAAAGAAGTTTTTCCGTTTAGCCCCTGGAAAAGAAGTACGTCTCAAAGGTGCATATTTTATTACTTGTACAGATGTAATTAAAGATGCTAATGGAGAAATTATAGAAGTGCATTGTACCTACGATCCGGCGACAAAAAGTGGTTCGGGGTTTGAAGGAAGAAAGGTCAAGGGAACATTGCATTGGGTAGACGCTCAAAATGCAGTACAGGCAGAAGTACGGTTATATGATTATATGATGTTAGATAATCCAGAGGATCCTGCCAGCGATATGATTATGAATCCTAATTCTTTGGAGGTTTTAAAAGGCTGTATGTTGGAAGCCTCTCTAAAAACTGCAATGCAAGGAGAACGGTTCCAGTTTATGCGAAATGGGTATTTTGTTGTGGATACAAAGGATTCCCAAGAGAATTCTTTAGTGTTTAACCGCATTGTTTCGTTGAAAAGTTCTTTTAAACCAGGAAAGTAAGTATAGGCAGCTGAGAAGCTGCCTTTTTTATGAGACAGATTGACTCAAAGAGTGTCTCATGAGGCGATTATGTGACATTGTGGTCATCATATCTAAAATAAAATCCCTAAATTCTGCGGTTTCTTTTTGGCACGTTTTTTGCTGATATGATACAATGGATTTTATGAAGGAGGAATGAACATGAAAGCACTTGTAAAATACGAGAAAGGTCCTGGAAACTTAGAACTAAGAGAAGTGCCAAAGCCAACGCCAACAGTGGGACAAGTTTTAATTAAAGTAAAGTATGCTGGTATTTGTGGTACTGATATGCATATTTATAAGGATGATGGAGGATATAAATTTAATCCGCCTGTTATTTTGGGCCATGAGTTAAGTGGTATGATTGAGTCTGTAGGAGAAGGTGTAGATAATAGCTTGATTGGCAAGCCTGTAATTAGCGAGACTTTTTTCAGTACTTGCGGTACTTGCTTCCATTGCCGCAGTGGCCATAGAAATCGTTGTGACGATAGAGTTTCTATTGGCAGTGGTACAGATGGTGCAATGGCCGAATATGTTGTAGTGCCACAAAACTGTGTACATATCCTGCCAGAAAGTATTTCGTTAAAAGAAGCATCTTTGGCAGAACCGTTTACTTGCGTATTAAAAGCTGTCTATGAGTACAATCAATTGAAAGCAAGCGATACTGTAGTTATTACAGGCCCTGGTCCAATTGGATTATTAGTGCTTCAGCTGGTAAAGGCGATTGGTTGTAAGGTTATGATTTTAGGAATTACAAAAGATAAAGATAAACTGGATTTAGCAAAAGAATTAGGGGCTGACTATGTTGCCTATTCTAACGATAATGATGAGGCAATGAAGGAAATAACAAAAGCATTTGGAGATCTGGGCGCAGATTATGTATTTGAATGTGCGGGTGTTGAGCCAGCGGTAAATTTGTGTCTGAGAGCAGTAAGAAAAGGCGGAAGCTATACACAGGTTGCGTTGTTTGGCAGAAAGCAAAATATAGACTTCAACTTAGTTGTAATGAAAGAGATTGAAGTGCGTGGTTCTTTCTCTCAAAATTCTATTTGGTGGGACAAGGCAATCCATGTAATGGAGGAACAAAATATCGATTTTGACCGAATGATTACAGGCGTCTATCCACTGGAGCAGTGGCAGGAGGCACTTGATGTGGCAATATCAGGAAAAGGATTAAAAGTTATTTTTGATTTAGAAGCGTAAGGAACAATAAAATGGGTCTGTTTAAGAAAATAGTACAGGTCCATTTTTTATTTAAGAAAAAGTGTTTGACAGAAACTAAGTTTTTCTTTCATTCTTTTATTGCAAAGATAAGATTTCTATGCTATAATACATCCGTTGTCTTTAAATAACATGGATTATTGATCAACAGTTTTGAAAGAGGTGAAAATCATGAGAGAGGGAATCCATCCAGAGTACCATCAGGTAACTGTAAAATGTAACTGTGGAAATGAGTTTGTTACTGGTTCCACAAAAGAGGAAATCAGAGTTGAAACTTGTTCAAAATGCCATCCATTTTACACAGGTAGCCAGAAGAATATGAATGAAGCTGGCGGTCGTGTTGAAAAATTCAACAAGAAATATGGCAGAAACAAATAATGATAAAAATCAAAGGGGCTGGAGTCATATTCCAGTCCTTTTTTTGTACAAGAAGCAGTTTTTCTTTTTATCTTGGGACTTTTGTGCTATAATAAAGATTCAAGCTAATTGGCAGAGTTGAAAGGTGGCTTTGATATAGATGGCAGAGAAAGAATATGTGAAATCAAAAGGAATTGGTGGACAGGCTGTGATTGAAGGCGTTATGATGCGAGGAAAAGGCATGTACGCTTTGGCTGTTCGGACACCGGATCACCAAGTGGTAGTGGAAAAAACAAAAATTACTGGAATCGGTCTGAGAAAAGGGATTTTTCGTTATCCTGTTTTTCGTGGAATGGCTGCATTTGTAGATTCTCTTATTATTGGAACAAAAACACTGATGAGGAGTGCTGAACTTGCTGGGGAAGGTTTAGAAGAAGAAGGAGAACCTTCAAAGTTTGAAAAGTGGATTACCAAACTTTTTGGTGATAAAACGATGGATGTTTTGATTTATTTTAGTGTCGGATTATCTCTTGTTATGGCTATTGCCCTTTTCTTTTTGCTTCCGGTTGTCATTGGAAGTTTCTTCAAAAATATACTTCCTGGAACATGGGCGCTTTCCATTGTAGAAGGCTTGGTGAGAATTGCAATTTTTATTGGCTATCTTGTTTTAATTTCTCATATGAAAGATATTCAGCGAGTATATCAGTATCATGGAGCAGAGCATAAGACAATTAATTGTTTTGAGCATAATGAAGAATTGACGGTTGAGAATGTAAAAAAGTATACTAGACTTCATAAACGATGTGGCACTAGTTTTCTTCTCATTGTTATGATAATCAGTATGGTGGTTTTCTTTTTTATCAGAACAGACACCATCCTTCTGCGTCTTATTAGCCGTATTGTGCTTGTTCCAGTTGTGGCGGGACTTTCTTTTGAAGTAATTCGTTGGGCGGGTTCTAGTCAATCCAGTTTGGTAAATTTTGTAAGTTATCCTGGACTTTGTCTGCAAAAAATTACAACAGCAGAACCAGATGACTCTCAAATAGAGACTGCCATTGCAGCATTGAAAGGGGTACTTGAGGATGAACCTGAATGAGCGGTCTGTTTCTAATGTTTTAGGAGAGGCGAAAAGATATTTAAAAGAACATCAAGTGGAAGAGTACGAATTAGATGCAGAATTGCTGTTTATGGATTGTTTTGCAATGAACAGAGTGCAGATATTTACAAAACAAGATACCACTTTAGGAGAGAAAGAGATTAAAAGATTTGAATGCTTTTTAGAGGAACGGGGTGCGGGAAAACCGGTTCAGTATATTTTGGGGCATTGTGAATTTATGGGCTTGGAATTTATGGTAAATAAAAATGTTTTGATTCCACGACAGGATACAGAGGTTTTGGTTGAAGTGGTATGTAACTATATGGTTAAGAATAAGGCTTTAACTTTCATTGATGTCGGTACAGGAAGCGGGTGCATTCCGATTAGTGTGTTAAAGTTATGCCAAGAAAAAGAAATGAAGGCAGTAGGTCTCGATATTAGCCAACAAGCTCTAGAAGTAGCCAAAGCAAATGCAAAAAAAAATTATGTGGAAAATCAAGTGGAATTTATAAAAAGTGATGTGTTTTCTGGTCTCAGAAAATTTTTATACCAGGCAGATGTTATTGTATCCAATCCTCCTTATATCAGAAAGGATACGATAGGGACACTGATGAGAGAAGTAAAAGATTATGAACCATGGATGGCCTTGGATGGCGGAGAAGATGGATTATTTTTTTATGAGAAAATATGTTGTGAAAGCAGACAGTATCTGAAGTGTGGAGGGGCGCTTTTTTTTGAAATTGGTTATGACCAAAAAGAGGACGTCATGAATTTGATGAAAAAAAATGGATTCAAACAAATCCAGTGTCAAAAGGATTATGCTGGGCTGGATCGTGTTGTATGGGGAATAAAGTAAGAAGGGTAGAGAAAAATGTTTGACAGGTTAGAGGATTTTGAGAAGAAATATGGAGAACTTGCCGACAAGATCAATGATCCAGATATCATTGCAGATCAGAGTCAATGGCAGAAATTGATGAAGGAATACAGTGATCTGACTCCGATTGTGGAAAAATATCAGCAGTATAAGAAAACAAAAGACGTGATTGCGGAAGACTTAGAGCTGTTGGAAAGTACACAGGAAGAAGATTTGCGTCAAATGTTGAAAGAGGAGTTGGCTGAAAATAAAAAGAACCTGGAATTGCTTCAAGAAGAAGTGAAAATCCTTCTTTTGCCCAAAGATCCCAATGACGAAAAAAATGTCATTGTTGAAATTCGCGGTGGAGCAGGAGGCGATGAAGCAAATCTTTTTGCAGGTGATTTATTTCGTATGTATTCTAGATATGCAGAAAGACGTCGTTGGCGGACAGAAATTATATCATATAACGAAAGCGAATTGGGAGGCTTTAAGGAAATATCCTTTATGATTACAGGGCAAGGAGCTTATTCTAGGCTAAAGTATGAAAGTGGTGTCCATCGGGTACAGCGAATTCCATCTACAGAATCAGGAGGAAGAATCCATACATCTACAGCAACCGTTGCAGTACTTCCAGAGGCGGAAGAAGTGGATGTCAATATTGATATGAACGATGTGAGGATTGATGTATTTCGGGCATCAGGAAATGGTGGACAGTGTGTTAATACAACTGATTCCGCAGTGCGTGTTACACATCTGCCAACAGGAATTGTTGTTTCGTGTCAAAATGAGAAAAGTCAAATCAAAAATAAGGCGCAAGCGTTAAAGGTATTATATGCGAGAGTTTATGAGTTAGAAAGAGAAAAGCATGATCAGGCTATTTCTGCTGAGCGACGCAGCCAGGTGGGGACAGGGGACCGCAGTGAGCGTATCAGGACTTACAATTTCCCACAGGGGAGAGTGACAGACCATAGAGTTGGTCTTACCCTGCATAAGATTGATGCTGTGATGGATGGAGAATTAGATGAGATTATGGATTATTTAATTACTTGTGATCAGGCGGAAAAGCTGAAAAATGAAGATTGATTTAGGAGTTGGGAAAGCCGGGTTAGACTCATGGAGGAAAAAGGATGATAAAGCTTAGAGAGAAAATTACATTTAACTCACCAGTAATATTGTCATTTACATTGATTTGCTTTGTGGTGTTAGTGTTAAACAAAATAACAGGTGATTTTTTAAATACATATCTGTTTTGTGTATATCGCTTTGGTTTTACAGACGTATTGGGTTATCTTCGGCTTTTTTTATATATTTTTGGTCATGCAGGATGGAGCCATTTCAGCGGAAATATAACTATGCTTTTGATTGTAGGGCCGTTATTGGAGGAGAGATATGGCAGTAAAAAATTGCTGTTAATGATGGCTATTACAGCAGTTATTACAGGGCTGATTCATATTAGTTTTTTTCCTGATACTGCCTTGATTGGTGCTAGTGGCATTGTTTATATGATGATACTTTTGTCTTCTATTACGAATGTAGAAGATGGTAAGATACCAATGACGCTTCTGATTATTGCGGTTGTGTATATTGGTGGACAGATTTATGAAGGATTGTTCATACGAGATAATATTTCTAATTTAGGCCATATTGTTGGAGGCGTTTTAGGTGCGATTATGGGATATTTATTAAATAGAGACAGTCATGTAAAATTATAAAGAATAAAAAACATCTGGTATTTGTAACCAGATGTTTTTTTAGCTATTTTTTTGTTTAAACTCTGATGGAGTCAGCCCTGTAAATTCTTTAAAAGTTTTGGCAAAATACTTGGGATCCTTAAATCCAACACGATCTGCAATCTCATACACTTTATAGGTATCTTCTAGAATTAAACTTTTGGCTTTTTTCATTCTGATTGATGTGAGAAAATTATTGAACGTCGAGTCAGTTTTTTCTTTGAATATTTTGCAGAAATAACTTTTATTGATAAAAAATTTGTTACTGATATCATCTAAAGTGATATCATTTCTATAATTTAAATTGATATATTTGATAACATTATCGACAACACTGCCGGTATGATTGTCCGAAGAATGCTCTATATATTCTAGTGTGCGATTACTCAAGTCTGTAAATATTTCTGAAATTTCATCAATCGTATATGTCATACAATTGATATCTTCAATAACATGTTCCACATCAAATTCTTTTAAAACCTCAGAAGGATAAACAGAGTTATAGCAGAACCCATATAGATCACGCAAAAATTGGATCAGGACAGAAGGCGGATATAGTTCCTGTTTGCTCCTATCAATAAACTCATGGATGATCGCTAGTGTTTTATCACGTTGAAGATTTCGGATTGTGTCAAAAAGTAAATTTTTATCTTTATAAAAGTAAACTTCTAAATTTGGTTGTAGCTTTTGTTCTGGTGAATAGGTCAGTAACCTTTTTTCTTTCGAGTAAATGCCATAGGAAAGAGCATTTAGAGCTCCTATATAGCTATCCCTGACTTCTGAAATATGTGTAACACATTTGCCAATACCGCAACATAGATAATTAGAAGCAAAATGGTTATTAAAAACAGTGATTGTACGTTGGAGGAAATTTGCCATACTTTTTTCATCAAGATCAACCCCTAAGTATAATACTACAAGATAGCCATTAATACTGACCGGCAGGCAGTCACAGGGACTATTTTCATACAGATAGTTTTTTAAAAATTCAGAACGCTTTAGACGGCTTTCATCTGATAAGGATTTTGCCCCTCTAGACAGGTAAACAACAGGGGTAATGCTGTTTAGTTGAACAGATAAATTGCGTGATGATGATGCGATGACTTCAGGCGAAAAGACTGTATCCTGCAATAATAGTAGCGCAAAGTGTTCCCGTTCCATATTTTTTTGGTTTGTTTCTTCATCAATAGCTTCACAAACTTTATCTAGAAGTTTTAAAAATGCGCTGACATCTACTGGTTTTAATACATAATCAAATACATTCATCTTATATGCGGTACGTGCATATTCAAATTCATCATAGCCGCTTAAAATGATAAATTTTGGCTTTTTCTTTGCGATATATTTTTGAATCATCGTAAGGCCGTCCATAACCGGCATTTTAATATCAGTAATAATAATATCTGGATTTTTTTTGATGCCTAAATCAAGTGCCTCTTGTCCATTTTTGCATTTTCCAATGACTTCAAACTCTCTTTTTGACGAAACCAATTGCTCCAGACCGTCACGGATTGTTTTTTCATCATCAGCTATCAATACAGTTTTCATAGTATCCATCCTTTTTATATCAATCAAGGGTTTAAGTTTCAAATAGTGCTTTCAGAGCTTTTCACAATAGGGAAATGAAGGATTACATTGGTAAATTCCCCTTCTTTACTCTGAATTTCAAGGCCATACTTTTCGCCATAATAGAACTTTAACCGATTATGTACGTTATTTAACCCAATATGAGTTCTCATTTCTCCATGTTGTCCTGAAGCAAAAAGGGTGTTGTTATCGAATATAGTTGAAATTTGTTTCGCGCTCATACCAATACCGTTGTCGAAGATTTCTATAATTAACTCATCTTCAGTCTTTTGGCTAGATATTTTTATAATACCGCCAGATTCCTTTTCTTCCAATCCATGAACAATACTGTTTTCCACAATTGGCTGAATTAAAAACTTATGGATCTTTAATCCCATTGTATCTGGATGCAGATCAAATTTTACAATAAATCGTCCTTCATACCGAACTTTCTGGATATACAAATAATTTTGCACTTGTTCAATATCTTGTTGAAGTGTTACAACAGACAATTTACTGCTGATACTATAGCGGAGAATCTGAGATAGGCATTGTATCAGCTTACTAACATCTTCTCCGCCCAAAAGATATACCTTCCAATTGATGGTATCCAATGTATTGTAAAGAAAATGTGGGTTGATTTGAGCTTCCAGAGACTTAATTTGGGCCTCCTTTTCTCTGATTGTAATTTCATAGTTTTCTTCTACCAATTTTTGGATACTGTCAAGCATTTCGTTAAAACTGGTTTGAACATCAGAAATTTCTGAATAGGAATCACTTGTGTCAATTCGAACTGATAAATCCCCTGTCTTTACAGTATTAATATTGTTAATTAGATTATGAATGGGTGTGATATAAAGTTTTGTTATAATAACACCCAGTAACACTGCAATTAGCAAGAAAAATAAGAGAAAGAAGGTCAGCACTTTGTTAAAGGATATTAAATCTACAAAAAATTTTGATGTATTTGTCAGAGTTATAAGATGCCAATCCTCGAAGTAAAAAATATGCTGGTTAAATAAATATTCTGTGGTATTATCCTGAATCTTTTGTTCAATATCTTGGTTAGTTCGAGGGAGAAAAGGTTTTTCCTCATAAATGTTTAAACCAACAATTCCTCTCTCAGAAGATGTGATGATATTCCCGTCCTGATCTGTAATGTATGATTCTGTATTGCTTGGAAGGCTTAAATTTTGGGTAATGGCATAAAGATCACTTTCATTGATATCAATGCAAATAACTGCTAAGTTCCGGTTATTTATATCTTTCAGCACCTTAAAAAAAGAAAAAATATTTTCTGTATATTTATAAGATTTAGAGTAGTTTGTTTTTGGAATATTGTATATCTTTTGGTAAGTTGGTCTAAAGATTAATTTGCCTGCATATTCATAAGCCATATTAAACCATTGAGAACGGCTCATGTAATCTTTCGATATAGTCTTAATACCGTTTGTTGCATAAAAGTTTGTTGTTTGATAGGCAGGTTCGCTGTTGTCGATATAAAGGCGCAGAGAATTAATTCTAGGATTTTCTTGTATTTGACGGCGAAGAAGATAATCGATAGAATCTGCTGTCTGCTGCGAGATTTTGCCGTTATTTTTATAACATTCCTTAATTAGTTCTATCAAGTGAGTGTTATTATTAATTTGCTTGCTAAAAGCAAAAGTTTCGTTGATGAAAGAAATTAAAGAGACTTTAGTTGCTGAAAAGTAGTTCTGACAAGTTTGCTCTAGCTGATGAGATGTAACATTGATGTAAGTAGTATAAAAAGCAGAGTAAGAAAACAGACAAAAAGCCATACTGGCAGCCATAAAAATAACAAAAATACGAATTTGTATGCTATGAAACCGTTTTTTTAAAAAAAATCCTCTACACATAGTAAATGCCCTTTCGGTAAAAAAATACTATTTCCTAATTATTTTAACATAATATGCTAAAAAATAGAATCATATCTGTTTCTTTATTTATATAAACTTAGAAATTTTTTGTTTTTTTACTAGAAATAAGAAATTGAAAGAGATTCTATATGAGAAAAGAAGTCTATACAAGTTTGTTCCATACTTTTATGAAGGGGATTGCTGTAAAAACAGATAAGGATTTCACATCATTTTGACAAAGTTGGAGAAAGATCTCTAATCTTTTTTAATAAAAATATATACATAAAAGAAAAAAGTTTCGATCAAAAAAATGGCAAATTGAATGATATCTGAGAGATTTAAAAAAAATAACGATAAAATTATATAAATATCTTACTGTAATATTTCTTTAAGAGTAAAAATTTGATGTAAATTTATTAGAAAAGCGAATTTATTACACCAAAAACAAATTTTGTCTAATTTTTAAAAATACTTTCGTTAAGTATAATAGGATTTGTTAAGGGGCAGTTATTTATTTTATGGAGGGTGATTCATTATGAAATTAAAAAGATTAGCTGGTTTTGCAATTGCAGCAATGATGATGCTCAGCGCAGTTGGTTGTTCCAGCAGCAGCAGTTCTTCTAGTTCTGCAGCACCATCAGGAAGCAGTGCTTCAAAAAGTACTGGAGGAGAGAAAGTAAGCACTGGAGAGAAAGTAAAAGTTAAAATTGCCAATATTTATGGTGCTGACACGTATGAATCTCAGGCGCTGAATAAATTCAAAGAATTAGTAGAAAGCAAATCTGAGGATATTACAGTTGAAGTTTATACAAATGCTCAGTTGGGTAATGAAGAAACATTAGCAGATAGTGTTAGACAGGGTTCTGTAGAAATCGCTGTTATTGGACCTATGATGGCACAGTACATTCCACTGGTTGCTGTTTCCGAGTATCCATTCCTCGTTGATAATTGGGAGAATGCAAATAAAGTTCTTAGAAGTGATGAATTTATGGAAATGACTACGGCCGGTGCAGCAGAACAAGGCGTAGAAGTTATGGGATATAACGCAATTGGTTTCCGTGCTATTTCATCTACAAAAGAGATTTCTAAGTATGAAGATTTGAAAGGTCTTCGTATTAGAACACCAAATATTCCTTACTATATTAAGATGGCAGAGTGCTGGGGATGTAACGTAGTTTCTATGTCACTTTCTGAACTCTTTACTGCTTTGGAACAAAAGGTTGTAGATGCTCAGGAAAACCCTATGAACGTTGTTATTGCCAACAAGTTCTATGAAGTTCAGCCTTATGTAATTGTAACAAGACATATGCTTTGCTGCCATGCATGGTATGCAAATAAGAAATTTATGGATGGTCTCAATGATGAAAACAGAAAGATCATAGAAGAAAGCATTGCAGAAGCGATTGACTATGAATGGGAAATCACAGAAGCTGGAGAAGCTGATGAAAAGGAACACCTTGAAGAAAATGGAATTAAGGTTACTGAAGTATCAGAGGAAATGTATCAGCAAATGAAAGATTCCGAAGGACCTATGACAGAATGGTTCATCGAAACATACCCAGGATCTGATAAAGTTCTTGACTATGCAGCTGAAGTTTGTGCTGAATAAAATTTAAGTAAAATCTAATCTATCTTTTACCTTAAAGAAGAGCCTTAAGTTTTTTACTTAAGGCTTTTCTAAAAAAAAGAAGGAGGTATAATTGTGGAAGAAAAAAAGAAAAACACACCAGCAGTTGTGAAAGTGCTGAATATATTATCTGTACTTTCTATCGTAATTATGGTTATTTTAGTATTTATCAATGCAGTTCTTAGATATGTGTTTAATTCAGGTCTTACTGAGGCGGAAGAATACGCAAGATTTGCTTTTGTTTGGTTAAGTTATTTAGGTATTTTGTTAGCTGCGAAAGATGGCTCTCATGTTGCGGTTACGATTGTCACAGATTTATTAAAAGGAACAGCGCTGAAAGTTGTATTAATCATTAGGGATATTATTGTTTTAGTTACGTTAGGAATTATTTTCTATGGTGCTGTTAGATTTACAATGGCATCAAATTATGCGACAAGTGCAACAGCAACAAATTTCATGCTGATTACAGTTTCCGCAGTAATCGCTTCTGGCGGTATGTTTGGAATTATCGTATACCAGGCGATTCAAAGAATTTTTCATAGTGACGGGGAGGATAGATAAACCATGGCATTATTGATCTTTATTGTAGCATTATTTGTTTTCTTGGCTTTTGGCGTTCCTATTGCTGTTGCTTTAGGTTCCTGTGCAATTGTGCTGATGTTTTATCTAGAATCATTTGATCCTTTCACATTGGCACAGCAGATGGTTATGGCTACAAATAACTTTGCATTGATGGCGATTCCATTTTTTATGCTTGCTGGAGAATTTATGGCAGAAGGCGGCTTGTCTGAACGTATCGTTAATTTTGCTAACTTGTTTGTAGGTCGTATTAAAGGTGGTCTTGGTTATACAGCTGTTGTGGCTAGTATCCTTTTTGCAGGACTTTCTGGATCGGCGGTTGCGGATGCGGCAGCTTTAGGTGGTATTTTGCTTCCTTTGATGGTAAAAAATGGATATAAGGCACCTCGTGCAACTGGTTTTATCTGTGCTGGTTCTATTATCGCTCCAATTATTCCACCAAGTATCCCAATGATTGTTTTGGGTACATCTGTAGGTCTTTCTATTTCTAAGATGTTTATGTCCGGTATTATTCCAGGGGTTATTCTTGGCTTGGCTTTAATGGTTGTTTGGTTCTTTGTTGTTAAAAAAGACGGATACACAGATATTAAAGTATACACAATGAAAGAAGCTATTTCTATTTTAGTTGACTCTCTCCCAGCTCTTTTTATGCCTGTTTTGATTGTTGGTGGTATCCGATTAGGCATCTTTACACCAACAGAGGCTGGTGCATTCGCTGTAGTTTATGCTTTGCTTGTATGTGTATTTTATTACAGAGAGTTAGATTTAAAAGGTGTATATAAATGCTGTCTTAATGCGGTAAAATCCACAGCAGCTGTTATGTTTATTGTGGCTACTGCTTCAGCGGTTGGTTATCTGATTACATTAGCACAGATTCCTGTTCTTGCAGTTCAATTGTTCAGTGGATTTATTGATAAGCCAATCCTTCTTCTTATCATTATCAATATCTTCTTGTTCCTTATGGGTATGGTTATGGACGTTACACCAAACATTCTTATTTTTGCTCCAGTGCTATTCCCTGTTATTAAGGCAGCGGGAATTGATGAGTATTTCTTTGCTTTGGTTATGATTTTAAATCTTTGCATTGGTCTGATTACACCTCCTGTAGGTAATGTACTTTATGTAGGTTGCGGGGTTGCCAAGATTAATTTTGCTGAATTGGTAAAAGCGATTATACCATTCTTAATTGTTGAACTGGTTATCTTGTTAATCATTACTTTTGTTCCAGGTATTGTTACAGTACCTCTATCAATTCTTATGTAAAGTTGTACATAGATCTCCGGCTTACTGTTTAAGCCGGAGATTTTTTGTTTACGAATACCTTTTAATTCCTATTGACATAATATGAATTAGGAGGTATACTTTTACTATACCAGAAAAAGGTTTTTTATACTTTTAATTCCTATTAAAATAGTATGTTTATGAAAGGATGTTTTTCATGAATCAAATCATTTATTTAGATAATGCGGCAACAACGAAAGTATTGCCTGAAGTTTTTGAAGAGATGACTCCGTTTTTCTGTGAAACTTATGGAAATCCATCTAGTGTATATTCCTTTGCTGAGATTAATAAACAGGCAATTGATACGTCCCGTGCTAGGACTGCTAAAGTGATTGGCGCGAAACCAGAGGAGATTTATTTTACTGGCGGAGGTAGTGAAAGTGATAACTGGGCATTAAAAGCAACGGTAGAAGCATATAAACAAAAGGGAAATCATATTATAACATCAAAAATCGAACACCATGCAATTTTACACACATGTGAATATTTGGAGAAAATGGGATGTGAGGTTAGTTATATTGATGTAGATGAAAATGGAGTTATTCGTCTAGATGAACTAGAAAAGGCTATTCGCCCAACAACAATTTTAATTTCTGTTATGGCTGCAAATAATGAGATTGGTACGATTCAACCGATTGAAAAAATTGGAGAGATCGCGAAGAAACATCAAGTACTTTTCCATACAGATGCAGTACAAGCCTATGGACATATTCCTATAGATGTAGATAAAATGCATATTGATATGCTTAGTGCCAGTGCACATAAGATCAATGGTCCAAAAGGAGTTGGTCTTATGTATATCAGAAAAGGTGTTAAAATTCGTTCCTTCATTCATGGCGGCGCTCAGGAACGAGGGCGAAGGGCAGGCACTTATAATGTGCCAGGTATTGTAGGATTAGGCAAAGCAGCACAAATTGCAGAGGAAAAAATGGAAACAAGGATTTCTTATGAGACAGAATTAAGGGATCATTTGATTCATAGAGTGCTAACAGAGATTCCTTTTGTACGGCTTAATGGACATCCCAAAGATAGACTACCCAATAATGCAAATTTTTGTTTCCGATTTGTCGAAGGAGAGTCAGTCCTTATGCTGTTAGATGCAAAAGGCATCTGTGGATCTAGCGGTAGTGCCTGTACATCAGGATCTTTGGATCCGTCCCATGTATTGTTAGCGATTGGTCTGCCTCATGAAATTGCGCATGGTTCTCTGCGTCTGACACTTTCTGATGAGACGACAAAAGAGGAAATTGATTTTACAGTAGAAGAGTTAAAAAAGATTATGGAACGGTTAAGAAGTATGTCTCCGTTGTATGAAGATTTTTTAAAAAATAAAAACTAAAACTTTGGATAAGATTTGAAGTAAGGAGGAATGTACAATGTATAGCGAAAAAGTATTAGATCATTTTTCACATCCAAGAAACGTAGGAGAAATGGAAACCCCAAGCGGTGTAGGCACAGTTGGGAATGCCAAATGTGGTGATATAATGAGAATGTATTTGGATATTGATGATCAAGGTGTTATTCAAGATGCAAAATTTAAAACATTTGGCTGTGGCGCAGCAGTAGCAACCAGCAGTATGGCAACAGAATTAGTGAAGGGAAAAACAGTTCAGGAGGCATTAAAGGTAACAAATAAAGCTGTGATGGAGGCGTTGGATGGATTACCACCAGTTAAAGTTCACTGTTCTCTTCTTGCGGAGGAGGCAATTCATGCAGCATTATGGGATTATGCGCAAAAGCATCATTTAAAGATAGAAGGATTGAAAAAACCTGTTAAAGATATCAATGAGCATGAAGAAGAGTTACAAGAAGAGTATTAATTGAAAAAAAATCCAACACTGAGGAATTCTTTCAGTTTAAATAATTAGCCTCGAGACAAACTATTAATGCATTAATAAATGAAAAGAGGGATACTAATGTTTAAACATGAAAAACAAATGTTCCATCCAGTGGAAGTAGAATGCCCAAACCCTCAGTATGCTGTTCTGATGCAGGAACAACTAGGTGGTGGCAATGGTGAGTTGAAAGCAGCCATGCAATATATGGCACAAAGTTTTCGGATAAAAGATCCAGACATAAAAGATTTGTTTTTGGATATTGCTGCCGAAGAGCTATCTCATATGGAAATGGTTGCACAGACAATTACACTTCTAAATGGTCATGATGTAAATGCACAAGCAGTCGGTGTTGGGGAAATTCAAACACATGTGCAAATAGGTCTTGCGCCAGGTCTTGTAAATAGTTCAGGGTATTCCTGGACAGGAGATTATGTAACAGTTACAGGCGATCTTTGTGCTGATCTTTTATCCAATATTGCATCTGAACAAAGGGCGAAGGTGGTTTATGAATATCTTTATCGTCAGATTAAAGATAGAAAAGTAAGAGACACGATTGACTTTCTTTTAAATCGAGAAGAAGCACATAATGCGATGTTTAGAGAAGCTTTTAATAAAGTACAGGACACTGGTTCTAACAGAGACTATGGAACGACAAAAGCTGCAACAATGTATTTTAATTTATCAGAGCCCTCTCCCCAAAACACAGATTTAAATCATATAGGGGGTAGGGCACCATCGTTTAAATAAATAAGAAGAAAAAGAGCTTTGCCTTTTTGGCGAAGCTCTTTTTAGGAGTATAGAATCGGCAAATTCTTAGTCTTTCCAGGAGTTTTGAGATATTGTACAAAACGCTTTTCGTATTAGGAAGAAGAATAGAACTTATTTTTTTAATTATACGATTATACCTCTTGCGGTTTTTAATTATAAAAGAGTTTTTATTTCTACTTTTTGAAATTATATAATAGCTGAATAATATTTTTTTAACAAAAAAGCAGTATTGTTGATATTTCCATCAACGACACTGCTTTCTATTTATTTTATTATTTAAATAAATTACTCTGATCTACAGCAGAAACTAGTTCCTCCATTTTGTCCTCGGGCAAAACTAAAGCAAATCGTACATAACGGTCTCCTAGGCTTCCAAAGGAGTTACCAGGTACACAGATTAAACCTGTTTTATCCATCAAATCAAGAACGAAAGCTTCCGAAGAGGGATAACGATCAGGAATTGGTCCCCAGGCAAACATTGTGCCTTGACTGTTAGGGACATTCCAGCCAATATCCCTGAGTCCACCACACAATGTATTTCGCCGTTTTTCGTAGGTACTGCGGTGTAGAGCAATACTGTCCTGTGGCCCTGTCAATGCAGCGATTGCTGCATACTGGACTGGAAGAAAGATACCGTAATCAATTTGAGAACGAAGCGTTTTAAAAGCATGGATCATATCGGCATTACCCACTACAAAGGAGATACGGCATCCAGTCATGTTATATGTTTTTGATAAGGAATTAAATTCAATCCCTACATCCTTTGCTCCTTCAAAGGATAAAAAGCTTTTGGCTGTCTTTCCATCGTAGACAAGTTCTGAATATGCGTTATCGTGAATAACTAGGACATGATGTTTTTTTGCCCATTGGATAAGGTCGCAATAAAATTGATCTGGTGCTAAGGTACAGACAGGGTTTGCAGGGTAGGAGACTATAATCATTTTGGCTCTATCTGCCTGCTCATCCGGTATATCATGAAAGTCCAACACATAGTTATTTTTTTCATATAATGGGTAGTATTCAATCTTTGCACCAGAAAGAGAAGGCCCTAGTTGAAATATTGGGTATCCAGGGTTAGGAGCTAACACAATATCACCAACATTACAGAAAGGAAAGGCTACATGGGCAAGACCTTCTTGGGAGCCATATACTGACATGATTTCATTTTTATCTAGAGAAACTTGATATCTTCTCAAATACCATTCTTGAACAGCTTCAATCAACTGCGGAAGGTTGTCTAAGGCATATTTATAGTTTTCAGGCTTTTTTGCAGCGTTAGCTAAGGCTTCCATTACATGTTGATCAGGTTTGTAATCAGGTGTACCTACTGATAGGTTATAAACAGGGCGACCTGCCTCCAATAGCATTTTTCTTTTTTCATCTAATACATTAAAAATACAAGTTTGAAATTGATTCATTCTTTCGGATAATTGCATTTTAGAATTCCCCCTTGAAGCTTAAATAACACTAGGCAGTTGTTAAAAATAGTTATATTATAGTGGACAACAAGTTTAAAGTCAATGATGTTGAATATATCAGGAGAATGAATCTAAAAGAATATTGTCAGGTACAATGCCGGTGAAAAAATAAAAGATAGATTTTTTAGACGAAGAGAAGTTCATAAATTAAATTGGTTATCGTCGTTTACTCGCTTAATCAGTGCGCCTAGACGCTTTAATTTTTCTTCGATTCGACTATAACCCCGTTCTATATGATAGATATCACTGATTTCTGTTTGGCCTTCTGCCTTTAGCGCAGATAGAATAAGAGCAGCACCTGCTCTAAGATCTGTTGCCTTGACTTGCGTACCAGTAAGTTTAGGAACCCCTTCAATGATGGCGCTGCGGCTTTCAACGCGAATATGTGCGCCCATGCGGTTTAATTCAGAGGCATGTAAAAATCTGTTTTCAAATATTGTTTCTGTAATGACGCTTGTTCCATCAGCTACAGCCATTAAACTCATAAGAGGCGCCTGGATATCTGTAGGGATTCCAGGATAAGGAAGAGTTTTGAGATTGATTGGAAGAATTGGACCTTTTTGATAGACGTGAATTCCATTTTTAATATCTTCAGTCATGGTGTTAGCTTCACTAAGTTTTGCTCGAATTGGTTTAATATGGTCAGGGTCCACATTTTTTAAATAAATATCTCCACCTGTCAAAGCGGCTGCTGCCATGAATGTACCAGCTTCAATTCTGTCAGGAATGACTTTATGATGAGTGCCGTAGAGTTTTTTTACACCGGTAATATACAAAGTATCGGTACCAGCCCCATTGATCTTCCCTCCCATTTCATTGATAAAATTAGCTAGATCCACGATTTCAGGCTCTGCAGCGGCGTTTTCTATGGTTGTTTGTCCCTCTGCAAGGCTTGCTGCCATTAAAATATTTTCAGTTGCTCCTACGCTGGGAAAGTCCAAGTAAATGCGGCATCCCACTAACTTTTTGCAGCTAGCCTGAATTGCTCCGTGTTCTTGGACAATCGTAGCGCCTAACTGTTGAAATCCTTTTAGATGAAGGTCTACCGGTCTGGAACCGATTTGGCAGCCACCAGGAAGAGGGATAGAAAATCGTCCGGTTCTTGCTAATAACGGACCAGCTGCCAAAAAACTTGCTCTCATGGAATTAGCTAATGCGTAATCTTCTTCTGGACGAAAAACAGTTTTTGCCTGAATTTCTATTTCTTCGTTTTGAATATCAAAACTAGAAAAAACTCCCATCGATTTTAGTATTTCCAGCATGTGAAACACATCGCTTAACGGAGGAGCGCAGGAAATTGTGCATTTCTCATCAGTCAAAAGACAGGCGGCTAAAATAGGAAGAACTGAATTTTTAGAACCGCTGATGGAGATAGTCCCTTTCAGTGGCGGACTTTTTTTGATAATAAATTTTGACATGTTTATTCACCTTTTTTCAATCACATTTTTATTTTTATTATGTCCGTGAAATGAAAAAGAAAATCAGTGTTATTTTTGTAAAATAAAAAAACAGCCTTTCTTTGCGAAAAGCTGTTTAAAATTTAAGAAATTTTTATAAATTACAAAATTCTTGAATTTCATTTTTGAGAATATCAATGGATTCTTTCCAGAAGGATTTTGTATGAAGATTAATTCCGGCAAGTTTAGCTACATCGGAAAGATTATGGTTTCCTGTAGCAGATAGGATTGTATCATATAAGGAAGGGAAGGAAGCGCTATCTTTTAAATATAATGCATAGAGCCCTTTAGCAAATAAAAGTCCAAAGGCGTAAGGGAAATTATAGTAATTAAAATCAGCATCATAGTAATGAGATTTACATATCCACATATAAGGATGCATATAGGTTTTAGACAGCCCTTTTCCATAGGTCTGTTTTTGGGCATTGAGCATAAGGTCGTTTAACTGACGCACAGAAAGAGGACCATTTTTTCTTTCTTCAAAAACTGCGTTTTCAAACAGAAATCGGCTGAATATATCGACAATTACTTGTGCATGGTCGGAAAGGTCGTTTTCCAATAGCATCAATTTTTCTGAACCAGTAGCTTTTTTTAACACTGCATTTTTTACAATTGTTTCGCAAAATGTGGAGGCGGTCTCGGCGATAGGCATTGGATAATCACTGTTTAGAGCACTCTGACTGTCAAGACAGGCACCATGATAGCCGTGGCCCAATTCATGAGCCAATGTAATGACATCGCTGAAACTTCCAGTAAAGTTTGTTAGAATCCGGCTTTCTTTAATGCTGTGAAGATTACAGCAGAAAGCTCCGCCTTGTTTGCCAATACGAGGATAAGCATCAATCCAATGATGGTCAAAAGCATAAGCTGCGTATTCTCCTAAAGAATGAGAAAATGAGGAGAAGTTTTCAACGATGAAATTTTTGGCCTCTTGATAGGTAAATGTCATATCATTTTTTCCAATAGGTGCAAATAGATCATAGAATGGAAGCCCTTGGGTATGACCAAGTATTTTAGCTTTCTTGAGGAAATAAGCCTCAAATGCAGGAAGAACTTCCTTCATACATTCTAGCATGATGGTTAACATCTCTTGGTCCATTCTTGAATGATCTAATGTCATTTGTAGAGGAGACGAATAATGACGCATGTCGCATTCCGAAAGAACTTCACCTTTGATGGCGTTCAGGCATGCAGCTGAGGAAAGCGCGATTTTTTCTAAGCCTTGGATCTCCGCGATATAAGCTGTCTTCCGTACATGGCTGTCGCTGTCATATGCTAAGTTTCGGATGGCAGGAAGGGGAAGAACTTCTTCCTTTTCATGAATTTTTATAGGGATGTTTAATGTTGAAGTTAGTTGATCGTGAAGTTTGCTCCAAGCAGAGGAGCCTGTCGTTTTCATATTGGCCAATAGAAGCTCTTCTTTTTCTGAAAGGGAATGACTATATTGCATAGCAAGTTCAGACAGATAGAATTGATGTTCAGCACAGACACAAGAGTTTAAAAAAAGTTCTTTTTGGTCGGGAAGGGTCGCAAACCAACGCTGGAATATTGTTTCGGGTAAAGCCAATTTTGCCAAAAGAGCGTCTATTAAATCACAATACTTCATTGCGGATTCATCCTCTGCATTTTGGCTGAGAGTAAGTTCTGCAAAGTTTCGCAGACGATCTGATAGCGTTGAAAGCTCGTTTAACAGATTTAGGTAGGTTTCTACAATTGTTACTGGTGAATCTTGGGTAAGGTTTTCAGGTTCCACCCAGCGTATCAGTTCATCGATTTTTGTTTTTAATTTTTCCATATCCCCAGTAAACGCTGTACTGTTGAAAGATGAGTAAAGAGGGGTTAAGGTCCATAGTTCTTTTTCCATTAAAAATCACTCCTTAGCGTCAATTTGCGGTGAATTTCCTCTGTCATAGAATTAGCAGTAGAAATCTATTTGAAAATAAAGTATAATAAAACCAATGAAAAAAAACAAGTAAATTAATACTGGAGGGACAGAGAATGACGGATAAAAACTGGGATATAGAGACTATAGCGATTCAGGGAGGGTATTGGCCTGGAAATGCTGAACCTAGAGTAGCGCCTTTGGTGCAGAGTACAACTTATCGATATGACACCTGTGAGGAATTAGCAAAAGTATTTGATTTAGAAGAAAATTCTTTTATGTATACAAGGCTAGCAAATCCGACCAATGATGTTTTTGAGAAGAAAATGGCTCAGATGGAAGGCGGAGTAGGAGCAATTGCAACAAGTTCTGGAATGGCGGCTGTAACAATTGCTATGTTTAATATTTTAAAGAAGGGAGACCATATTCTTTCCTCTAGTACAGTATATGGGGGGACATTTACTCTATTTCAAACAACATTTAAAGATTTGGGAATCGAAGTGACGATGTTTGATCCAGATATTACAGAGGAAGAAATTCTTTCTTTAGCGAAACCAAATACAAAAGCAATTTACGGAGAGACGATTGGTAATCCTCTTGCAAATGTGTTGGATTTTGAGAAATTTGCCAATGTAGCAAAAAAGCTGGATATTCCATTTATTGTTGACAATACATTTGCAACACCATATCTTTGTAGACCCCTGCAGCTTGGCGCGAACATTGTCATTCATTCCAGCAGCAAATATTTAGATGGTCATGCTGTCTGCCTTGGAGGTGTTATTGTAGACGGAGGCAACTTTAATTGGGAAAATGGGAAGTTCCCATGCCTGACAGAACCAGATGAGAGCTATCATGGGCTTAGTTATACAAAATCTTTTGGAGCTGCTGCTTTTATTACAAAGGCAAGGGCAAATGTAATGAGAAACATAGGAGCCACGCCAAGTCCTTTTAACTCCTTTTTAACAAACTTAGGAACAGAGACACTTCATATCAGAATGCAGCGCCACTGTGAAAATGCGCAGAAAATGGCAGAGTTTCTTGCTAATCACGAAATGGTTTCTTGGGTAAAGTATCCTGGGTTAAAGGGCGACAAATATTATGATCTAGCGAAAAAGTACCTGACCAAAGGATGTAGTGGAGTGATGACCTTTGGTGTCAAAGGAGGACGGGAAGCTGGAAGAAAATTTATCAATGCATTAAAGATGGTTGCATTGGTTACACATGTATCGGACGTGAGAAGCTGTGTTTTGCAGCCTGCAAGTACAACGCACAGACAATTGTCAGATGAAGAACTGATCTCCTGCGGTGTTTCACCAGATATGATCCGTTTTTCTGTAGGAATAGAAAATGTAAATGATATTATAGCGGATTTTGAGCAAGCGTTTCAAAAGTGTAGCATGTGATGATAGCAGTATGCTTTAATGGAATTTATCTTTATTGGGGGAAAGATTGAAACGCCAAAGCGGTTTCGTGATGGCGAGAGGAGGGAAGCTGCTTTGGCAGCGATGGAATGCTTACAACAATTAATTTATTGGAATTATTTCAGGTAGTAAATGTAGAACATAGTCAGCCTCATCATATTTTGGGGATGCATGAGGTTCAATGTAGGGGAAAAGACATCCTTGCAGTTCGGGCATTTCTTCCAAATGCAAAAAATGTCACAGTAGTTGATATTGACGCGCCTCAAAACAGATATCCTATGATGTTGATTCATGAAGATGGTTTTTTTGAGGTATTAATTGAAAGTAGATCTCAATGGTTTCCTTATCGGTTCTTTATTGAAGACTACAATGGTGAGCAATGGGAATCTTATGACCAGTATTCTTTTCAACCAACAATTAGTGACTATGACAGATATCTATTTGGATCAGGCACGCACTATAGAATCTATGAAAAATTGGGGGCTCATATCAGAACTGTTGATGGTGTGTGTGGGGTTTCTTTTGGTGTTTGGGCTCCTAATGCAAAAAGCGTCAGCGTGATTGGGGATTTTAATCAATGGGATGGTCGTGTTAGCCAGATGCGTATGCTAGGAAATTCCGGAATTTGGGAGATTTTTATTCCTGGTTTAGGTGAGTTTGAAAAATATAAGTTTCATGTAAAAGCACAGGACGGTCATATTACGTATAAAAGTGACCCCTATGGTACTTATACAGAGATACGACCGCAAACAGCCTCCATTGTTTTTGATATCAAAAAATATCAATGGAGTGACCAAAAGTGGGTGCAGGAAAGGCAGCAGAAAGATATTCTTCATGGGCCAATGAACATTTATGAAGTTCATTTGGGAAGTTGGATGAGAGTACCTGAAGAGGAGGATCGTTTTCTAACGTATCGTGAGTTGGCAGAAAAGCTTGTGAATTACGTAAAGAAGATGGGGTATAATTATATCGAGCTTTTACCGATTGAGGAACATCCATTTGACGGCAGCTGGGGGTATCAGGTAACGGGTTATTATGCGCCGACGAGCAGATATGGCGCTCCAGATGATTTTATGTATTTTATAGATACCTGCCACCGAAACGGAATTGGTGTTATTCTGGATTGGGTACCAGCGCATTTTCCAAAGGACTCTCATGGTCTTGCGCGTTTTGATGGCACTGCTCTATATGAACATGAAGATCCTAGAAAAGGAGAACATCCAGAATGGGGAACTTTGATTTATAATTTTGGCAGAAATGAAGTGAAAAACTTTTTAATTGCCAATGCTTTATACTGGATTGAGCAATTTCATATGGATGGTCTTCGAGTAGATGCGGTAGCCTCTATGTTGTATTTGGATTATGGTAAAAATGCAGGCGAATGGATACCGAATGATCGCGGTGGGAGAGAAAATTTAGAGGCAGAGGAATTTTTAAAACATATGAATTCTATTATTGCCAAGCGGTGTCGGGGCGTAGTAATGATTGCAGAGGAATCAACCTCATGGCCTGGTGTTTCTAAGCCGGCGGAGTATGGTGGATTAGGTTTTACTTTAAAGTGGAATATGGGTTGGATGAATGATTTTTTGCGGTATATGAAAGAAGATCCTCTATTTCGCAAATATCATCATCAGAAAGTGACATTTAGTATGATATACGCCTATACAGAAAATTATGTTTTAGTGCTGTCTCATGATGAAGTGGTGCATATGAAAGGGTCTTTAATCGGAAAAATGCCTGGAGATCTATGGCAGAAGTTTGCAAACCTGAGAGCTGCGCTAGGATATACTTATGGCCATCCTGGAAAAAAACTGCTTTTTATGGGGGGAGAATTTGCCCAATTTTCTGAGTGGAGTGAGGCACGCAGTTTAGATTGGAATTTATTGGATTATGAGAGCCATCAGTCAATGCAAAAGTTTGTTATGGATTTGAATCACTTGTATTTAAAGCACTCTGCTCTTTGGCAGCAGGATTTTAGCCCTGAAGGTTTTTCTTGGATAGAGTGTGATGACAGCCAAAGAAGTATGTTGGCTTTTACCCGAATGAGTAAAGAGAATCAGGACGTTTTGGTATTTATTATAAATTTTACACCAGAAACCTATGAAAATTTTTATGTTGGTGTTCCGTTTGGTGGCAGCTATATAGAAATATTAAATAGCGATGATAAAAAATATGGTGGAAGTGGCATTATCAATCAAAATGATCTAATTAGTGAACAGAAACCATGGAATAGATGTCAACATAGAGTTCAGATGAGAATCCCTCCTCTTAGCACAGTGATTTTGCGCTATGAGACGCGGCAAAAAGTTGTAAACAACATGCGAAAAAAATAAAAATTATATTTTTTAGAATTTCTGGATAAAAAATAAAATAGGGTGCATTTTGATATTGACGATGATTAAATTTTTGTGTATAATTCAATAATGTGTGGTAAGAAATTTAATGTTTCAGTGATGCTAAGAGTATGTGTTTTGGATCATTCAGACCTTCAAGCGCACCTATTTAGTATGAAGACCACGGAAAGCTTATATGAATAAGCTTTTGGTTATTTGCAACAAACGAATCTCGCACCTGGAGGGAGGGAAATTCATGTCAGAGGTAAAAGTTAAAGAGAATGAATCCTTAGATAATGCTCTTCGCCGCTTTAAAAGAAGCTGTGCCAAAGATGGTATTATGGGAGAAATCCGTAAAAGAGAACATTATGACAAGCCAAGCGTAAAGCGTAAAAAGAAATCAGAAGCTGCAAGAAAACGTAAGTTTAAATAAGTTTTGATTCGGTTTACATTTATTACGGCAAGGGATGATAGAAATGTCTTTAAAAGAACAGCTTTTACAGGATTTAAAAGCGGCAATGAAGGAAAAGGATATCATCAAAAAAAATACAGTCCAATCCATTCGGACGGGTGTCCTTCAAATTGAGAAGGATAAACAGATTGAATTGGATGACGATGGTGTTTTAGATGTGATAGCTAGAGAACTTAAAAAACGCCGTGATTCACTGCCTGATTATGAAAAAAGCGGACGTGAGGACCTAATTGAAGGACTCAAAGGGGAAATTTCTGTTCTGCTTTCCTACCTTCCAAAACAGCTGACTGAAGAAGAAATCGCAGGTATTGTTGAGGAAACAATAAAAGAACTAGGCGCTTCTTCCATGAAAGATATGGGAAAGGTAATGGCGGCAATCACTCCAAAAGTGAAGGGTCGTGCCGACAATAAAATTGTAAGCGCATTAGTGAAGGAAAAATTGAAATAATTTTTAGGCCATGCAGGTAAAACTGCATGGCTTTTTTTCATGCTTCCAGACTCTTCCGCATAAGCTTTTTATAACAAAAAAATAAGGTGTTGATGGTATGAGGTGGAAAAATAGTGTATTAAGCGTATTAGAACTTCCTTGCGAAGTGTTGATGGATCTTCCGGTTGTGACAATAACAGGTTGCAATCGGCTGCAGATAGAGAATTATAAGGGCATTCTAGAATACAATGAAGATAAGATTAGAATAAAAACAAAGAATGGTGTTTTAAAGATTGAAGGCCGACAGCTGATGTTAAACCACCTGTCTTCAGAGGATGTATTGTTAACAGGAACGATCAGCAGCATCGAATATTTGTTATAAAATTTCTGCAAATGGGGGATAGGAATGTTAGAACCGTTATGGAATTATTTGCGGGGATATGTTATGATAAATATATCCGGCTTTTCTGCGGAACGTTTTTTAAGTTTGGCTGCAACACGAGGAATTCTATTGTGGGATGTTATTCCTTATAAGAATGGTTTTATTGCTAAGGTTAAGTTAAGAGATTTCAAAAAACTAAGACCCTGTGGCCAAAAGACTGGATGTAGATATAGAATATATCATAAAAAAGGTTTTCCTTTTTTATGTTTTAGATATAGAAAAAGAAAAGTATTGGAGATTGGATTGATTTTGTTTGTTATTTCACTGTATTTCTTTTCTTCTTTTCTATGGTCTGTGGAAATTCATGGCACAAAGCGGCTATCAGGAGAAGAAATTTTGTTGTATTGCAGTGAGCTTGGGCTAAAGCCAGGTGGATGGAAACGAAACATAAATACAACAGAAATTACAGATAATATGGTTGCACATTTCCAGGAGATTGGATGGGCGGCTATCACAATTGAAGGTACAAAAGCAGTGGTGGAGGTTTCAGAGACAATTCCCCAGCCGAAACTAATAGATAGGCAGACGCCAAGCAATATAACTGCTACAAAAGAAGGGATTATCGATCAAGTATCTGTAATTACAGGAACTGCTTTGGTAAAGCCAGGGGATGTTGTTCAGCCAGGGGATGTTTTAGTTTCTGGTGAACTGATTTTAAGAGATGGCACAGAAGAAATTGGACGGGACATGGCTAGGGCACAGGCAGAAGTAAAAGCACGAACTCAGTATAAAGTAGAAGAAAGTGTCATTTTTCAGCAGAAGCAGAGACTTCCTACTGGAAAAACGGTAAATGAGTTTACATTACATGTAGGAAATTGGAAAAAAAGTTTTTGTTTTGAGAAGAAAGACGCAAGATTTGAGCAGAAATCAACAAAAACTTATACATTTTCTTTTGGGGACTATGTATTTCCATTCATGTTGCAGAAAAATATTTATGAAGAGATTTTATACGACAAGAAGACTGTCACAGAAGATGAGGCCAAAAAGCAGTTGGAAGAAATGCTGGAAGAAAAAATGGAGCAGTTACAACAGGAAGAAATTGAGATTGATACAGTGACGAAAAATTTTATTCGGTCAGAATCAGGTTTAAAGCTCCAAGCAGACATTACAGCAATTGAGGAGATAGGTAAAGAAGGCCCGATGACGGTCAAGGAGGAAATGATAGATGGAGAAAGTAATTCCAATGGATAATGAAGACTTGTTAAATGTTTTCGGACAGTTTGACGAGAATGTTAAAAAAATTGAAAATGTGTACAAAGTAGCAATTGTGAATAGAGATGGCGGTATCAAAATCAGTGGTAATCAGAAAGATGTAGAAAAAGCTGGGAAAGTGCTTAGTGCTTTAAAATCCATTGCCCAAAAGGGGGAAGAGATTACAGATCAAAATTTGCGGTATATGATGGGGGCTGTGGAAGAAAGTCTGGAAGACGCTGGCAAGATTTACGATGATTTTATTTGTCTTGCTGCAAATGGCCGACCTGTGAAGCCGAAAACCATTGGACAGAAAAAGTATACAGATTTGATTAGAAATAATACTATTGTATTCGGAATTGGACCAGCAGGTACAGGAAAAACATATCTTGCTATGGCGATGGCCATTACAGCATTTAAGAATAATGAAGTGGGGAGAATTATTTTGACTCGTCCTGCCATCGAAGCAGGAGAGAAACTAGGTTTTTTGCCCGGTGATCTTCAGCAGAAAGTAGATCCATATTTGAGACCTCTTTATGATGCATTATTTGATATTATGGGGGCAGAAAACTTTAGCAAGAATATGGAAAAAGGTTTGATTGAAGTTGCGCCTTTAGCATATATGCGGGGTAGAACTTTAGATAATGCGTTTATTGTACTGGATGAAGCACAAAATACAACCCCAGAACAAATGAAAATGTTTTTGACGCGTATTGGGTATGGTTCTCGAGCGGTAGTTACGGGAGACTTGACACAGATTGATTTAACAGAAGGAAAACGATCAGGACTTTTGGAAGCATCAAAAATTTTAGCCGGTATTGAAGATATCGGTATGATACAGTTGACCAATAAAGATGTTGTGAGACATCCATTGGTACAGAAAATTATATTGGCATATGAAAAAGCAGAGAATAACAGACGGAAGTGATAAGGTTGATTAAGTTAAACCGAACTACATTAAAAAAATACAGTAGCCTAAAACTGGTGTTGCTTGTCATTGCATTTTTAATCACAGTAACTCTTACGATTACGGGTTCTTATGTTTATGACAATGAGACAGTGGCAGTTGGAATGATATCACCAAAACGGTTTGTGGCATTAAAAGATACAGAGGATGTGGAAGAAACCAATAAACGGATAGAACAAGCCAAAGCTTCTGTGGGACCGCTCTATCAGCATGATACAGAGGTACAGAACAAAACTATAGAAGACTTGAATCAATTCTTTCATGTTTTAGATCAGGCTGTACAGGAAATGGAGGAAAATGAAGGTACAGCTAAAAAAAATATAACATTAAATCTACCTGTTGTGTTAAATAAGACAGATTATGAAGCCTATAAAGAATTAAGTCTAACTGGAAAGCAGCAGTTTCAAAAAAATATATTTGATGCAGTAAATAATCTTTATGAGCAGGGTGTCACAGAGGAATCCATGGAGAAATTGGCTGATTTGGCAAATAGTCAGATGACAGATACCCAGTGGAATAACACACTGCAAAATATGGCGTTGCAGATTATAACATCTGCTATAAAGCCCAATTTGATACTGGATAACGAAGCGATGGAGGCAGCCATTGTTCAAAAGGTATCAGAAGTAGAGCCTGTGATGATTAAAAAGAATCAAAAAATTGTAGATCAGGGGGAAGTAATTACAGAGGATATCTATAACCGACTAATGCTTTTAAATTTAATCAATCAGGGATATTCCAGCAGTGTGATTCCTTTAGTCGGCAGTGTCTTAATTGAAATATTGCTATTTTTAGCAGTGGCTTTATATGTATCCACCCAGGCAAAGAAATTGATTATTCACCCTGTTCCATATGTAATTTTATTTTGTTGTTATGTACTTTCTCTCGTGGCCTTTGGTATTACAGCAAAAATGAATAATTTTCGTTTTGTACCAGTTCAGATGTTTGCCATGTTTGTTTCTATACTGATTGGACCTAGGATTGCGTTAGTTTTGAACTTATTTGTCAGCATTGTTGGTACGTTTATATTTAACGGGAATATTGATTATATTATCTATTTCCTATTATCTGGTTCCTTTGCAGCACTTTTGATGCAATATGCAAGTCAAAGAAAAAAGGTAGTTATGATTTCAGTAGCAGTTGGGCTTTCTGATGCTGCTTTAATGATTGCTCTAGAATTGTTTATGGAGAAAGCGTTTTCAACGCAAGTGTTTATTGACGGCATATATGCGGGTTTTACAGGACTATTGACAGTCATTGTGGTGATGGGAAGCATGCCTTTATGGGAAGCAATATTTGAGGTCAATACACCACTCCGATTATTGGAATTAATCAATCCCAATAATGAATTGATGCGCAGGCTTATGATTGAGGCTCCAGGCACCTATCATCACAGTTTAATTGTTGCAAATCTTGCGGAAAATGCTGCTTATGATGTTGAAGCGAATCCTACTTTAGCTAGAGCAGGCGCTTATTATCATGATATAGGTAAATTAGGATACCCTTTATGTTTTTCTGAAAATCAAGCTGGTACCAATGCTCATGATGGTATGGAGCCGTCGAACAGCGCTCGCGTCATAATCAAACATGTTGAGCTAGGGAAAACGTTAGCAGATGAATATAAAGTACCTACTGCCATTAAAGAAATATTGGAACAGCATCATGGAACAACTCTCGTGAAATATTTTTATTATAAGGCAGTTAATCTTTATGGCAAGGACAATGTAAATAAAGAGGATTTTCGATATCCAGGCCCAATTCCACAAAGTAAGGAGTCTGCAATTGTCATGTTGGCCGATACAGTAGAGGCAGCGGTTCGCAGCAATATCTCTAATGGAAAGACTCTAGACGAGGTGAAAGAACTAATAGATATCCTCATAAGAGATAAACTAGATGAGGGACAGTTAGATAGCTGCGACTTAACTTTAAAGGATATTACACTGATTAAAGAGGCCTTCATGAAGGTATTCCAGGGTATGTATCATGACAGAATTTCCTATCCAAAAGAAGCATTGGAAGATGCAAGAAAGCATGAAGAAAAAGTGAAGAAGATTGAGCAGGAATGTGAATCTAAGACAGAAAAGGAAGGTATACGTGACAGTAATAGTTGATAATCGGACAGACTGGCCATTGGAAAAAGAAGCAATTGACTGGATTAATAAAGCAGTGGAATCCTCTTTGACCTATGAAAAGTTTGAACAACAGTGTGAAGTAAGTGTATCGATTGTATCTAATGAAGAAATTAAACAGATCAATCATCAGTTTAGAAAAATAGACAAAGCTACAGATGTATTAAGTTTTCCGCAGCTAACGTTTGAAGAAGGAGAAGTAGCTCAAGTCAATGAAAACAACGAGGTGATTTTGGGTGATATTATTATCTCTATTGATCGGGCAAAAGAACAAGCTGCAGAATATGGTCATAGTTTGAAACGGGAGATTGCATTTTTAACGGTTCATAGTATGCTGCACTTATTGGGGTATGACCATATGATTCCTGAAGAGGAAAAAGAAATGTTTAAACGTCAGGAAGAAATTTTAATGTTGGCAGGATTTCCTAGAAAATAGCTGAAACCTGCAAGTACAAAAGAATCTGCCTAAAATGATTGTCATATTCATACTTGAGAAAAAGGCGACAAATAGAATAAAATATTGGGGGTAACTATTTGAAAAAATATTGTTTTGTTCTTTTATGTACTATACTGTGTCTTGTTGGCTGCTCCACAAATGAAAGGACTCAAACATCTTCAATTTCTGAAGAGACGGAGTCTGCCAGTATTTCAGATGTAGCAGAAGAAGTGGAGCTAGAAGAAGATCCTTTGCAGGGAATGGTACGTAGTCCTTTTACTGGATTATATGTAGAAGAGACGTTGGCGAGAAGGCGGCCAATGGCTATTATGATTAATAATCTTCATAAAGCGCTGCCACAAAGCGGAATTGGACAAGCTGATATTTATTATGAAGCATTAGCAGAAGGAGAAATTACAAGAATTGAGGCTATTTTTCAGTCATTCAGCGGCGAAAAGATAGGTCCTGTCAGAAGTGCAAGGGATTATTTTACCTATTTTGCTTTAGACCATGATGCGGTCTATGTTCATCATGGTGGAAGTGAAACTGGTTATAGTGCTATTAGAAATAGATCTCTAGATCATTTTGATGGTATGCATGATACAATTGCTTTTTGGCGGGATCAAGAGAGGATGAACCAGCCAGGAATGTATGAACACAGCTCCTATATCAGTAGTTCTGGATTAGAAGAAAGCTGGAAAAACCGAGGAATTAGAAGAGAACTACCTGAGAACTATAATCCAATGTTTGACTTTTATGAGCAACAGACAATCCCCGACGGAGAAGAGGCAGAAGATATTTGTGTGCCGTACTCCTACTATCAAATATCGGAATTTTTGTATGACCTCTCAACCGGTTTATACCGCAGAATACAGTCGGGACAAGATCAGATTGACGATATTACTGGAAAGACTCTTCAGGTTAGCAATGTCATCATACAGTTTGCTAATATTTCTATAGTAGACTCTGTTGGCAGAAGAGCTATTGATTTAGTTGGCAGTGGAGAGGGTTTGTTATTTACTGGAGGAAAGCAGAAAAAAGTTATGTGGAAGAAAGAAGCTTGGAATGTGCCAACACAGTGGACCTTTGAAGATGGTTCTCCTGTAATTCTTAATCCAGGAAAAACCTGGATCTGCGTGTATTCAAAAGATCAGGCGGACCAAGTTACTACAGCTAGAAAGGAGGACTAATTGTTGGAAGAGGAGTTATTATCTGAGGCAAAAAAAGCGATGGTTCATGCATATGTACCTTATTCTGGTTTTCGTGTTGGAGCAGCTGTTATGGCAGAAGATGGAACAATATTTACAGGGTGTAATGTTGAGAATGCTTCCTATGGAGGAACTTGTTGCGCGGAACGCATAGCGATTTATAAAGCAGTGTCAGAGGGATATCGGAAGTTTTTATCGATCCTTATTATTTCTGATAGCGAGGACATCACTTATCCATGTGGTATTTGTCGCCAAGTTTTGGTAGAATTTATGGGAGATGGAGATGTACTGTGTTGTAATAAATATGGAGAAATAAAAAAATATAAGCTAAGGGATTTAATTCCATATGCATTTGAGTTTAATCCACAAATGAGGTGAATACTATGCCGGAAAAAACCTGGGAAATTTTAGAGGGCGCTTGCGGCTGTTGCCAAAAATGCAGGCTTTGGGAAACAAGAACCCATGTTGTAATTGGAGATGGCAATCAAAATGCAGATATTATGTTTATTGGAGAAGGGCCAGGAGAGCAGGAGGATTTACAAGGCAAACCATTTGTGGGGCCAGCAGGGAAATTATTAGATAAAATGTTGGCAGCAATCCGTTTGACTCGTTCAGACGTTTATATTGCAAATATTGTTAAGTGTAGACCACCTGGAAATCGGGACCCGCATGAGGATGAGCGGCAAGCCTGTCTTGATTATCTAAGATACCAGTTGATGTTGGTACATCCTAAAATTATTGTGTGCCTTGGAAGAATTGCAGGGATCACAATTATTGATCCTCAGTTTCGTATTACGAGAGAACACGGTCAATGGATTAATAGAAAAGGATTTTGGATAACTGCGACATATCATCCATCTGCTCTTTTAAGAGATGAGGAGAAAAAGCGTCCTGCATGGGAAGACTTTAAAGGAATTCGTGCAAAATATGATGAACTTCAAAAAGAAAATAAGGCTGATTAAAACTATGATAGAAATAATCTAAGTTCAAATGACAAAGGAGCAAATATATTGACGAAGAAATTTAAATCCGGCTTTATTTCCCTAATTGGCCGGCCAAACGTAGGGAAATCAACACTGATGAATCGCTTCATTGGAGAAAAAATCGCTATTATTTCTCCAAAGCCGCAGACGACAAGAAATAAAGTACAAAGTATTTTAACCAGAGATGACTTTCAAGGGATATTTATAGATACTCCTGGAATTCATAAGCCTAAGCATAAATTAGGACAATATATGGTAAAATCAGCAGAAACGACATTCGGTGAGGTAGATATAGTGTTAATGCTGATAGAACCGACAGACCATATCATTGAATCCGACCAGTATGTTATAGAAAAGCTTACAAAAGTTAAGACACCAGTGATTTTGGTTATCAATAAAGTAGATGCTGTAGATAAGGCGCTTTTGATGAAAACCATTACAATTTATAGTGACCTCTATCATTTTGCAGAGATTGTACCAATTTCGGCGATGAAAGGCGAAAATATTGAGACTCTTCTTCAGGTAATCAAGAAATACTTGCCGGAAGGACCTATGTATTTTCCGCCTGATATGGTGACGGATCAACCAGAGAGGCAGATTGTTTCAGAGATCATTCGCGAAAAGGCACTGCGATTATTGCAAGATGAAATCCCTCATGGAATTGCTGTAGAAGTTATGTCTATGAAAAAAAGAGAAAATCAGGACTTAGTGGATGTAGAGGCAACAATTTATTGTGAAAAGGATTCCCATAAAGGAATTATCATTGGAAAGCAGGGAGCAATGTTGAAAAAAATTGGTTCTCGTGCGCGTATTGATATACAAAATCTTCTAGGATCCGCTATATACTTACAACTTTGGGTAAAAGTAAAGAAGGATTGGCGTGACAGTGACTTTTTATTAAAAAATTTTGGATACGACGCAAAGCGGTTATAAAATAGTGGAGTATCTGCCAAGTTTTAATCAGTATATTCATACTTAGTGCGGCTATCCTAAGAGAGAAGAAAACTTTTAGAGAAAGGGATTGCTGCGATATGGATATTTTTTGGAATTTGTTTGAAAAAAGCGGAAGTATTGAGGCGTATTTAGGATTTAAAGAATTTCAGAAAGCCCAAGGCAGGCAATTTCAAAGTTCTAAAAAACAGCTTATAACAGGTGCCAAAGGGCTTCAGATGGAAAGTGATCGGAATGGAAACTGTCAATCTTAGAGGTATTGTAATTCGGGAACTTCCCAGTGGGGAATCAGGGAAAAGGCTGTTAGTATTTGCAAAAGGGTATGGCAAGGTTTATGTTGTAGCTCGTGGAGCTAAGAATCCAAAAAGTAAGTTTTTAGCTGGAACACAGCTTTTTTCGTACTGTGACTTTCAAACTTATAAGGGAAAGGGGTTTTATGCAGTTACTCAGATTGATATTATTGAAAACTTTTATCCCATAAGGTCAGATATTGAAAAAATGGCTTATGCCTCTTATCTTGTAGAATTGACAGATAAGGTTGTTATGGCACGAGCAGAAGAAGATCAGATTCTTGAACTGTTGATTAGAGCTTTGTGGTTAATTTCCAAATCAGAGGAAAATATAAGTCTTTTGGTCCGAATTTTTGAGCTTAAGTTATTGCAGCTGGCTGGATTTATGCCTCAAATTGACGAATGTGTTATTTGCGGAAGAAAAGACTCTTTAAGTTATTTTTCTGTGGAGGAAGGCGGCACTGTATGTGCTGATTGCGCTTGTGAGAACCTGCATTTTCCAATTTCTTCTGGAAGTATACGGGCAATCAATTATGTGCTGGATAGCGATATGAAACGTATGTTTCAATTTCGAGTTTCTGAGTCAGTGCTCCATGAGCTGACACTGATAACTAGACGGTATATTTATGTACATATTTCAACGCATATCCAGTCGACAAAATTTATTGATTCCCTTTAAAACGGTTCTTGACAAAATCAGTAAGATTTGATAGATTATAAAAATAAAGAATGCTGCGTGGAAGAAGAAGAGTAGTTTTTCTGGACAACATAGAGAGCTGGTGAAGGTGGAAAACTGGCATGGAAAGAAAGATGAAGGGCGCTTTGGAGCAGAAAAAGAAAGTGGATGCTCTGCATCAATTAGGGTGGAACCGCGGAAGATTAACCTTTCGTCCCTTACTGTAGTAGGTAAGAGGATGAAAGGTTTTTTTATTTTTCTCCAGGCAGCAAAATAAATAGGAGGTTTCTATATGGAAAAGACAATGGAAAAAATTGTTGCTCTTGCAAAGTCAAGAGGATTTGTGTATCCTGGTTCAGAAATTTATGGGGGTTTAGCCAATACATGGGATTATGGTCCAATTGGCGTGGAGTTGAAAAACAATATTAAAAAGGCTTGGTGGAAAAAATTTATTCAGGGTTCTCCGATGAACGTAGGGGTTGACTGTGCAATTTTAATGAATCCAGAAACATGGGTTGCTAGTGGACATGTTGGCGGTTTTAGTGATCCTTTGATGGATTGTAAGGATTGTAAGGAGCGGTTTCGTGCAGATAAATTGATTGAGGAACATATGCATGAAACAGGTGTAGATGATGTTGTCGATGGATGGTCCAATGAAAAAATGATGAATTACATTAAAGAGCATGGGATTGGCTGTCCTTCCTGTGGAAGTAAAAAATTTACGGATATTCGTCAGTTTAATTTGATGTTTAAAACATTCCAAGGTGTGACAGAAGATGCGAAAAACGCGGTTTATCTGCGTCCGGAAACTGCCCAAGGTATTTTTGTTAACTTTAAAAATGTTCTGAGAACTACAAGAAAGAAGCTGCCTTTTGGTATTGGACAGATCGGAAAGTCTTTCCGTAACGAGATTACTCCTGGAAACTTTACATTCCGTACGCGAGAGTTTGAACAGATGGAATTAGAATTTTTCTGTGAACCAGATACGGATTTAGAGTGGTTCAAGTATTGGAAAGAATATTGCATAAAATGGCTTCATGATTTGAATATGAGCCCAGACAACATGAGGGTAAGGGACCATAGCCCAGAAGAACTTTCTTTCTACAGCAAGGCTACAAGCGATATTGAATATTTGTTCCCATTTGGATGGGGAGAACTTTGGGGAATTGCAGACCGTACTGATTTTGACTTGACACAACATCAAAATCATTCTGGAGAAGACCTTACGTATTTTGACCAGACAAAAAATACAAAGTACATTCCATATGTCATTGAGCCATCGTTGGGTGCGGATCGTGTGACACTTGCGTTTCTTTGTGAAGCGTATGACGAGCAGGAGATCGGTGAAGGAGATGTGAGAACGGTACTTCATTTCCATCCAGCAATTGCGCCATTTAAGGCTGCTATCTTGCCACTTTCCAAAAAACTTTCAGATCAGGCGATGGAGGTTTATCAGAAGTTACAAAAGAAGTTTAATGTTGACTTTGATGAAGCTGGAAGCATTGGTAAGAGATATAGAAGACAGGACGAGATTGGTACACCTTACTGTATTACAATTGATTTTGATACGTTAGAGAATCATACAGTTACAGTTAGAGACAGAGATACGATGGAGCAGATACGTCTACATGTAGATGAGTTAGAAAAATATTTAGAAGAAAAAATTGAGTTTTAATAAACATTCAGTGCTATTTAAAAAGTACGGCAGAAAAATCTGCCGTACTTTTTTGTGAATAAAGTTTTGAAAAAAGGAAGTTATAAAAATAACTTTTTGATATTTATACCAAATTTAGAGCATATTTTTTGGAATTCTGAATTTAAAATTAATATACACCTTTCTTTTCTATATGTTATAATTGAATAGAATGCTGACAAGAGCAGCAAATGGATTTAAAGGAGGAAATCAAATGCCAAAGAAATATGTCTATATGTTTAATGAAGGCAATGCCACAATGAGAAATCTTCTCGGAGGAAAAGGTGCAAACCTGGCAGAAATGACAAATATGGGTATGCCAGTTCCATATGGTTTTACAATCACAACGGAAGCTTGTACAGAATTTAACGAGGGCGGCAAAAAATTTACAGCGGAAATGATCGAGCAGATAGACGCCGCTTTGGCAGAGCTTGAAAAAAGAGCAGGGAAAAAGCTAGGCGATATTGATAATCCATTATTGGTATCTGTTCGTTCTGGTGCGAGGGCATCTATGCCTGGTATGATGGACACAGTATTAAATCTGGGATTAAACGATGTTTCTGTCGAGGGGTTAGCAGCTAAAACAAATAATAAAAGATTTGCATATGATTCCTATCGCAGATTTATCATGATGTTTGCAGATGTGGTAATTGGGGTAAATAAATCAAAGTTTGAACGGGTTTTAGATATTTATAAAGAAGAAGTAGGCGCTAAATTTGATACAGATTTGACAGCTGATGACTTAAAAGTTGTAATCGATAAATTTAAACAACTGTATTTTGAGGATCAGGGCAAGGAATTCCCGCAAGAGCCTAAAGAGCAGCTTTATGAAGCTGCAAAAGCTGTTTTCCATTCCTGGGATAATCCAAGAGCTTTTGTTTATAGAAGAATGAATGATATTCCTTACAGCTGGGGGACGGCAGTTAATGTACAGATGATGGTGTTTGGAAATATGGGAGATACCTCTGGTACAGGCGTTGCATTCACAAGAAATGCAGCGACTGGAGAGAACAAAATGTTTGGTGAGTATTTGATTAATGCACAAGGAGAAGATGTTGTTGCAGGTGTCAGAACACCAAAGCCGATTGCTACATTGGAACAGGATATGCCACAAGTATATCAGCAGTTTATGACATTAGCTCATAACCTGGAAAATCATTATAAGGATATGCAGGATATGGAATTCACCATTGAGGAGGGAAAACTTTTCTTCCTTCAGACAAGAAATGGAAAGAGAACTGCACCAGCTGCTCTTAAAATAGCGGTAGATATGGTAAATGAAGGATTGATTACAAAGGAAGAAGCATTATTAAAGGTAGAGCCAAAACAGTTAGATCAATTACTTCATCCTGCATTTGATGAAAAAGCGTTGAAGGCTGCAAAACCAATTGGAAAAGGTCTTCCTGCTTCTCCAGGTGCTGCTGCTGGTAAAGTAGTATTTACTGCAGAAGAAGCGAAAGAGCAGGCACAGGCTGGAGACAGAGTGATTTTAGTGCGGCTTGAAACTAGCCCTGAAGACATTGAAGGTATGGTCGCTGCACAGGGGATTTTGACAGTTCGTGGTGGTATGACTAGCCATGCAGCAGTTGTTGCTCGTGGTATGGGTGAATGCTGTGTATCCGGTTGTGAAGAGATCAAGATGAATGAGGCAGAAAAAACATTTACTCTCGGAGGCAGAACTTTTAAAGAGGGCGATTATATCTCTCTTGATGGATCGACAGGAAATATTTACGGTGAGGATATCCCTACAGTAAAAGCAAGTATCTCTGGGGAATTTTCTACATTTATGGAATGGGCGGATAAGGTAAGAAGTCTAAGAATCAGAACAAATGCCGATACGCCAAAAGATGCGCAAGCAGCAGTTGAGTTTGGTGCAGAAGGTATTGGACTTACAAGAACAGAGCATATGTTCTTTGATGCAGATAGAATTATGAAGTTTAGAAAAATGATTTTATGTGATACTGTAGAAGAGAGAGTAGAAGCTCTTTCTGCAATTGAACCGTTCCAGAAGGAGGACTTTGTAGGTATCTATGAAGCAATGGGCGAAAGGCCGGTAACAATTCGTCTTCTTGATCCACCGCTACATGAATTTTTACCAAATACCGATGAGGAATTTGAAATTTTAGCAAAAGATATGGGAAAATCTGTATCTGAGCTTAAAATTAAAGCGAAGGGTCTTCATGAATTAAATCCGATGATGGGACATCGCGGCTGCCGTCTTGCGGTAAGCTATCCTGAGATTGCAAAAATGCAGACAAGAGCGATTATCTCAGCAGCATTGGAAGTAAGGAAGAACAAGGGATATCAGATTGTTCCAGAAATTATGGTACCATTAGTTGGGGACATCAAGGAAATGAAATATGTAAAGAATCTTGTGGTAGAGACTGCTGATGAATTGATCTCTGCATCTGGTATGGATATGAAATATCTAGTAGGAACCATGATTGAAATTCCAAGAGCTGCGTTGACAGCAGACGAAATTGCGAAAGAAGCTGAGTTCTTCTCTTTTGGAACCAACGATTTGACACAGATGACTTATGGACTTTCCAGAGACGATGCTGGTAAGATTCTTGCAGACTATATAGATAAAAATATTTATGAGGGTGATCCTACGGCGAAACTAGACAGAAGTGGTGTCGGTCAATTAATGCAGATTGCAGTAGAAAAAGGCAGAAAGACTAGACCTGATCTTCATTTAGGTATTTGTGGTGAGCATGGCGGAGATCCGTCTTCTATAGAGTTCTGCCATATGATAGGGCTGGACTATGTGTCCTGTTCACCGTTCCGTGTGCCGATTGCTAGACTGGCAGCCGCACAGGCCGCAATTCGCAATCCAAGATAAGGTATGGGGTATTGTCGCAGAAGAGTAAAATGTATAACCAGAACTATGCACAAAGCTTTATAAACAAGGAGTTTTGATTACCTATAGTGAATGGGTAATTGGTCATTTTAAGCAAAATAGGAAGCTATTTTGTTGGAAGAGTTATTGATAGGTTGATGGAAAAAGGTGTACTGTAAAATCCAGTTTAGGATTTTACATGTACACCTTTTTGCAATTAGATTTGTAAGGATATCATTTTGTATTGTAGTTATTTGAGATACTTTCTCTTACAGATCAATTGTGTCATTGTACCCATTGGACAGTAGACACACCATGAACGCGGTTTAAATAAAACCATTGTAATTAGTCCTAGGATAGTGGATGTGAGCATAACACTATAAAAACCAAAAGCAAATTGGGCAACACCTGGATGAAGTAGTGATGTATGGTATGCCCATTGCCATGGAAGCTTTAGCGTCCAAAGTAGTGTGACTACCTGTTTTAGGTCTCGCGCACCAGAGAAAACTAGATATGTATTCCACAGCATTAGGAGAAACATTATAAAAAAGAAGAGGAGAAAACTGTAACGAAATATTTTTGATTTCATCCAGTTAGGAATATCTTTTTTTCGTGAAAGGCCAAATCTGCCACCAAGAAGCTCGAATAACTGTCCTCTGCCGCAGTAACGATTACAATATGCTTTATTTCCGCCGAATATAGCGATGATAAGGGGAATAAAGAAACAGAAAAGGCCTAACCAAGCAAATAGAATATTAAAAAATCCTAGGATCAGATAAGTGAGAGATACAATCCACAGATAATCATACCATTTTTTTTGTTTCATCATTTACCTCCTTAAGTTTAATGACGCTTGCAGGACATATTTTTACACATTTGTTGCAACCAACACATTTATCATTATCTATATAAGCATACATTCCTTTATAAATACTGATTGCTGTTCGTGGGCATGCTTTAACACAACAACCACATGAAACGCATAAATCTATGTTGACTTGTGCTTTTTTCAGTATTTTTTTCTTTTCAGCCATAAATACCTCCTGATCATACTTGGGAATAGTTTTAGATAAAGTATAGCAGATGAGCTGGAAAATATCTGTGATAAAGTTACAGGAGAGAGATTTTGAAAGAAATCGGGGGAGGATAGATGAGTAAGAATTTTTTACATGCTCTTTTTTTCTATATCTTTAGATAGTAAGTAATTTAGATACAAAAGTTAGCATAAAATAGTTATAAATTTAAATTTTAAGGAAAGGAATTATATTACAGTAAAGTATAAGGAAAGGAAAAATAGTAGAATTTGGGATAAGTATAACAACGATAGTAAAATAAAGTATACAAAAATAGAATACCAGATTGCAGATTATAACAATCGGGTATTCTATTTTTATCTACTGTCTTTAATATCAGTGCTAAGTTTATTTTCGACGCCATGCTGTTGGTGAAAACAGAACTAACATGGGAAACAGTTCAAGCCTTCCAGCCAGCATATCAAAAATCAGCACCAGTTTAGTAAACGGTCGAAAAAAACCAAAATTGCAGGTCGGGCCAACTAGTCCTAACCCTGGACCAATATTATTTAGTGTTGCAGCCACAGCGGTGGAGCTGGTAACGATATCATAATCTTCGATACTCACAAGGATAACGGAAGAAACGAAAATAAGGAAATATGCAATTAAAAATACATTGGTTGACCGAAGAATATTTAGATCAATTGCTTTGCCATCCATTTTGATTACTTTGATACTGCGAGGATGTGTTACATGTAGAAGTTCTTTGCCAACTGTTTTGATATACATAATTATTCTGGATACTTTAATTCCTCCGCCAGTACTACCAGCGCAAGCACCAATAAACATAAGGATAACCAGTATGATTCGTGCAAACTCTGGCCATAGATCAAAGTCAATGGTTGAAAAGCCTGTTGTTGTCATAATGGACGCTGTCTGGAATGCTGAGTGGTGCAGGTTATATAAAAATGATCCTGAAATAGAAGTTAAATTTACTGCGATTGCAAAGGTGGAAACGAACCAAATAATAAAATACCACTTAACTTCTTCCATAGAAAAAGCATCTTTTAGTTTGTGAATCAATAATAAATAATAAAAATTAAAATTGACACCAAACAAAAACATAAAGATTGTTACAACATTTTGAATATATGGGGAGTAACTTCCCATACTGTCATTTTTGACACCAAATCCTCCTGTGCCAGCTGTGCCGAAGGAAGTACAAATTGCTTCAAACATAGGCATTTTTCCCAACACAAGTAAAAGGATTTCCAATAATGTCATAGCAAAATAGATACTATAGAGAATGGAAGCTGTCTGCTGAATTTTTGGTACTAATTTTCCCACAGAAGGCCCTGGACTTTCTGCACGCATAATATTTATACTTTGTCCGCCCGACATTGGAAGGATTGCAAGGACAAATACTAAAACACCCATACCACCAATCCAGTGAGTGAAGCTTCGCCATAAGAGCATTCCTTTTGAGAGAGCTTCTACGTCAGACAAAATACTTGCACCTGTTGTCGTAAATCCAGAAACGACTTCAAATAGGGCGTCAATAAGATGAGGAATTTCACCGCTTAACCAAAAAGGCATGGCGCTGTGAACACTCAACAAGATCCAGCTGAGCGCTACAGATATAAAACCTTCGCGTGCATAAAAAAGTGTATTTTTAGGTTTTTTTCGAGTCATGAGCCAGCCGATCAAAAATCCGATTGTTGCACAGAATATAAAATATCTGCCAGAATGCTCTTTATAAATAAAAGAGGTTAGAATTGGGAGAATCATAAGCAATGACTCAATTTTTATAACAGAGCCTAAAATATATATAATAATAGAATAATTCATAGCATGCCTCGTTATTTTAATATATCATCTAGATTATCCAAACCTTTAATGGTAGTGACTACTATTACTGTGTCTCCAGCTAAAATAATGTCTTTTCCCGAAGGAGTAATGATTTTACCTTTCCTGTTGATGCAGCAGATTAGCAAATTAGGCTTCAAAGCCATATCCATAATCGGAATGCCAATGGTTTTGGAATTGGAATGTACAGAGAATTCCAGTGCTTCTACACGATTTTCCATCAACCGATATAATGATTCCACATTGCTTCCAAAAGAATTCTGCATAGAACGTACATACCGAATAATGTATTCTGCTGTAATAAATTTTGGACAAATGATGCTGCCTACAGGCATTTCGCTAATAACTTCTTCAAAAGAAATTTTATTTATCTTTGTAAATAACTTTGCTTTTGATACTTTATTCGCGTAGAGGGAGAGTAGAATATTTTCCTCATCTAAGTTTGTGAGAGAGGCAAAAGCGTCAGCATCACAAATACCTTCTTCTAATAAAAGCTTTTGATCGGTAGCATCACCATGAATAATCATGGCATGAGGCAAAAGTTCACTTAATTCATTGCAGCGGTCTTTGTCCTTTTCTATAATTTTTACTTTACAATTATTTTTACAAAGAATAGCTGATAAGTAATAAGAAATTGTACCGCCACCAGCAATTAAGATATCACGGATAGGCTTCGTTTGAATGCCGATTTTTTTGAAAAATGCATGGGAAGCTTCCCATGGTAAAATAATAGATACCATATCCCCTGATAAAAGAATGGATTCGCCTTTTGGTATAATAATCTCATGATTGCGTTCAATGACACAAATTAAAGAATTTCCGCCTGAGACAGATGGAAAATCGTAAACTTTCATTTGGTTTAAAATAGACCCTTCTGGAATTCTAAATTTAATTAAGTTCACACGTCCACGAGCAAAAGAGTCAATTTCCATTGCGCTTGGCAGTTGAATTAGACGTGACATTTCCAATGCGGCAGCAGATTCTGGATTGATTGACATTGAAAGACCTAATTCTTCTTTAATAAATACGATTTCTTTATAATATTCTGGATTTCTGACACGTGCGATTGTATGGCAGTTTCCAGCCTTTTTGGCGATAAGACAGCTAAGCATATTGATTTCATCATGGTCTGTCACTGCGATTAACAAATCAGCTTGATCAATTCCAGCTTCTGTCTGGACATGGTAACTTGTGCCATTGCCGACAAGCCCCATAACATCCAGTGCAGAGGATACATATTGGAGTCTATCTGAGTTAGTATCTACTAAGGTTAGATCATGCCCCTCTTCGTTTAGCTGCTCAGCTAAAGCATAGCCGACTTTACCGCAGCCGACAATAATTATTTTCATTTTTTGGCCCCCGTAAATAGAAAATGTATTGCAATACTTATAATATAAATGGAATTGATGAAAAACTCAATATAAATATTTTCGTTACTTTTCAGAGCTTGTTTATTGACAAGGGATGTCTAAAAAGTTATACTTGTGTAATAAAATAATATGAGTAGTATATCCAGACAGTTCGCTTGCACCATCCTGTCTTTAAAAAAAACCAGGGCTCTTTTTTTGTGTGCAGGCATAGTGTAGAAATCACTATGTCTTTTTCTATTTTTACTTCGTAAATTGCTCTATGCGAAAGGAGAATTTGAGATGTATATATTAAAATCAGAAGCTAGTTTTGATGCAGCACATTTTTTAAGTGGTTATCAAGGAAAGTGCAGTAATCTTCACGGGCATCGTTGGAGAATTTTGGCAGAGGCAAAAGCAGATCAGTTAGAAGTAAATGGACAGACAAAAGGGATGGTAATGGATTTTGGAGATCTAAAAAACGTACTAAAAGTTGAAGCTGATTATTTCGACCACTCCCTAATCTATGAACAAAAAACTTTGCGTGAAAAGACAATAGAGGCTTTGAAAGAAGAAGGATTTCGTTTGATTGAAGTGGGATTTCGACCAACCGCAGAAAATTTTTCAAAATACTTCTATGATAGATTAAAGAAGAAAGGTATTTCTGTATGTTGTGTAACTGTCTATGAAACGCCCAATAATTGTGCTCAATATATGGAGGAAAAATAAATGTATAAGGTAGTAGAAAAGTTTGTAAGTATCAATGGAGAGGGAAGAAAGGCCGGAGAGCTCTCCGTTTTTGTTCGTTTTCAAGGGTGTAATCTCAACTGTGGCTACTGCGATACTACTTGGGCAAATCAAGAAGACTGTCCTGTGACATGGATGACAGGAGATGAAATTTTATCCTATATCCAACAAACAGGGATAAAGAATGTAACGCTAACAGGAGGAGAGCCTCTGCTCCAAGATAATATTCGTGATCTTATCTTGTTATTGGCACAGGATCAAAACATTTCTGTAGAGATAGAGACAAATGGCAGCGTGTCTATTAAGGAGTATGATTCCATAAAAAACAGGCCGTCTTTTACTTTAGATTACAAACTTCCTTACAGTGGTATGGAAAAATGGATGAACTATGAAAATTATGATCATTTAAGCCAAAAGGATACAGTAAAATTTGTTGTTGGTAGCATGGAAGATTTGAAGCGCGCAAAAGAAGTTATAGATACTTATCAGTTGACAGAAAAGTGTCAAGTATATTTAAGCCCTGTATATAAGGCTATTGATCCAATGACTATGGTGGAATTTATGAAGGATCACCAAATGAACGGTGTCAGAATGCAAATTCAAATACACAAAGTGATATGGGATCCAGAAAAGAGGGGAGTTTAAATGGCAATTGATACACAGGCGATCAAAGAACATGTCAGAGCGATATTGATCGCTTTGGGAGACGACCCTAATCGTGAGGGTCTAAAAAATACACCAGAGCGGGTTGCTAGAATGTATGAGGAAGTTTTTGAGGGAATGAATTATACAAACCATGAAATTGCCCAGATGTTTGACAAGACATTTGAGGAAGATGTGGAATTTGGCAGCGGTTCCAATGACATGGTTTTTGTTAAAGATATAGAAATTTTTAGCTATTGTGAACACCATATGGCTCTCATGTATGATATGAAAGTTAGTGTGGCATATTTACCGAAAAAGAAAGTGATTGGATTAAGTAAAATTGCACGGATTGCTGAAATGGTGGGAAAACGCCTTCAGTTACAGGAAAGAATTGGATCGGATATCGCTGATATCATGACAGAAATTACCGGCAGCGAGGATATAGCTGTGTTAATTGAAGGAACACACAGTTGTATGACTGCGCGAGGAATTAAAAAAACGGGAGCAAGAACATATACAACAACACTACGGGGGAGATTTGATCGAGAACCGGAACTTATGTCGCGACTTAGATAGGAGATAGCAGAATGGGAAAAAAATTAGTGTTAGTAAGTGGCGGAGTAGATAGTACGACTTGTCTTGGATTGATGGTAAAAAAATATGGAAAGGAAAATGTTGTGGCACTTTCTATTTCCTATGGCCAGAAACACACAAAAGAGATAGAGGCAAGTGAGGCTGTTACCCGATTTTATCAGGTGGAATATTTGAAAATGGATTTATCCAGTATGTTTCAATACAGTGATTGTTCTTTGTTAGAGCATTCGCATCAAGATATTCCAAAGGAATCTTATGCTGCACAATTGGAAAAGACGGATGGAAAACCTGTCAGCACTTATGTGCCATTTCGTAACGGGTTATTTTTATCTGCCGCCGCCGCAATTGCAATTTCTAAAGGCTGCGATACAATCTATTATGGTGCACATAGTGATGATGCTGCTGGAAGTGCATATCCTGACTGTAGTGCTGAATTTAATCAGGCAATGAATCAGGCGATTTTTTTAGGTAGTGGAAATCAAGTGCATATTGAGGCACCTTTTGTTCAGGTATCAAAAGCTGAGATTGTGAGACAGGGGCTTGCCATTGGTGTTCCTTATGAACTGACATGGAGCTGCTACGAAGGCGGCGAACAGCCATGTGGAAAGTGTGGCACATGCATTGATCGAGCGGCAGCTTTTGCTGCAAATGGTATTGTGGACCCTGCGTTAAAGAATTAAGAAAGGAGAAAAGAGCATGGAGCGATCAGAAGAAACAAATATTACACTACTTGGGAATCAAAAAGTAAAATATCCGACAGATTATGCGCCGGAGGTGTTAGAGACATTTATTAACAAACACCAGGAAAATGATTATTTTGTAAAGTTTAATTGTCCTGAATTTACCAGCCTATGCCCTATTACAGGACAGCCGGATTTTGCAACAGTGTATATCTCTTATGTGCCGGATGTAAAAATGGTAGAGAGCAAATCTCTGAAACTTTACTTATTTAGTTTTAGGAATCATGGAGATTTTCATGAAGACTGTATGAATATCATCATGAAAGATCTGATTCAAGTGATGGAACCTAAATATATTGAGGTATGGGGAAAATTTTTGCCACGAGGCGGGCTATCGATTGATCCATATTGTAACTATGGAAAGAAAGGAACTCGATGGGAAGAAGTTGCCTTTGAGAGACTGAGTAGACATGATTTGTATCCGGAAAAAATTGACAATAGATAATGTTATGAGGCTGGAAAAATTTGATCCAGCCTCTTTTCTATTCTATGGCACTCGTGTTAAACTAGGACAAAGAGGGAGCTGATTTGAGGAAATGAAATTACAGGATTTTGAATATCATATCACCGAATATGGGATTGAACTAATTCGATACTGCGGAACTGCGACAATAGTACATGTTCCAGAAAAAATAGATGGCTTCCCTGTGACAAAAATTGGAGCATTTGCGTTTTCTCCGTATATCTCTGAGTTTTCATCACCACAGGAGGCAGAGTTAGAACAAATAGTAGTACAATGGCAAAAAGAAGTGGAACATAGGATACAGTGGTGTCAGGATGTGGGAGAAAATAAAATCCAGCACATTTATCTGCCAGATACAATTGAGGAGATAGGGAAAGGCGCGTTTTTTCAATGCGTTAATTTACAGGAAGTTCGGTTGGGAGACAAGATCAAAGAAATTGGTGAACAGGCTTGGATGAACTGTAAGAGTTTGTGGTGTGTGCGATTGCCTAATAAAATAACTGTAGTGAAAAAAGAAACATTTCGGAATTGTACAAGCTTAACGAAAGTAATTTTTCCCTCTACTATTGAAATGGTTGACGATTACGCCTTTTGTAACTGTAGAGGATTAGTGAAAATAGAATTACCCGATCAAGTACACATCATTGGTAATCATGCTTTCTATGATTGTAGAAAACTACAGCTGTTCTCTTTTTCTGGACAGACGGAAACATTTGGTGATGGCGTGTTTAAAAATTGTGATGCGTTAGAGAGAATTCAGATTAATATTCGTGCGGATGAGCCTACTAGGCTTCATGTGTTATTTTCTAATCTGGAAAATGAATTGACATTAGGTCTAAACTACTGTACAGCAGATGGAAGGGTAGAGCACGCAGAACTATTTTTACCAGGATATGAATGTGAGTATATAGGGGATCTTTTGGCAAGGCATTTCAAAGAAGTGGTTCATGGTGCAGGGCGGGGATACATTTTTTGTGTTTCCCAACCACAGGTCAATTTTGAGGCATATGATGAATTATTTTTGGAGGCACAGAGATTAGATGACCCGATACATCTGATTCAAATTGCTTTATGCCGGCTGAAGTACCCTTTTCGCTTGCAAGAGAAAAGCAGGCTGCGGTATGAAGACTATCTCAGAGAACATGGCAAAGAGGTAGGGGAGTTTTTGATGAATCGGGAGGATATGAATAGCCTGGAATTTTTGGCAGAAAAGAAACTGTTTTCAGAAGATAGTATACAAAGATTAGAAGAAATCGCTTGCTTTCGTAAACGACCAGAATATGTAAGTTTTTTTATGGACTATGGCAATCAGCAGAAAGCAGCAAAGAAAAAAACATTTGATTTTGATGATTTATAGATCGAAATGAGGGAAAGGATAATATGAGAAGTGATGCGGAAAGAAAGCTTGATCTCTTAGGCAGGCATATTTTAAGTGCCGCAAGAAACGAACTATATTTAGCGATGCGCTTTTTGGATATTGCTTTAAATAGCCTAACATATGAAATGAGTTTTTCTACGACTAGTATTGGGACGGACGGCAACAAAATATATTTTAATCCCAAATATTTGGCGAAACGCTATCAAATAGGACGTCACTCTGTCAGTCGTATATACCTTCATATGCTGATACACAGTATTTTTTGTCACATGTTACCTAGAGAGGGGAAAGAGGAAAGGCTGTGGAATTTAGCCACTGACATTGCTGTGGAGTCTATAATAGATACGATGGATCGACCGGAATTTTTGCTGTCAACGGCAGAAAAGAGGTTTCAATTTTATGCTGCGTTAAAAAATAACATTTCTGTCCTTTCAGCAGAAAAGATTTATCATTATTTGGAACAAAAAGAGCTGTCTCAAGAGGAATTTAACCGTCTGGAAAGAGAGTTTTGGATGGACGATCACTGCTTTTGGCTCTACGATTCTCAAAAAAATTCACCACAGAGTGCGCCTCAAAATAGTGATGGCGATAATCCAGATGGAGATCCCAAACAGCCGCCTGAACAGGACGAAAACAATATTGGAACAAGCCGTCTTTCAATGACGGAAGAAGAGCGTAAGAAATTAGAAAAAAAGTGGAAAGATATCAGCAAGAAAACGCAGACAAATTTGGAAACAATTTCTAAAGATATTGGTCGCGGCACAGGTACTTTTGCTGAAACCCTTAAAGTGGCAAACAGGCAGAAATATGATTACAAAAAGTTTCTGCGAAAATTTTCCGTCACAAAAGAGGAGATAAAAATTGATCCAGATTCTTATGATTATGTATTTTATACCTATGGTTTACGAATGTATGGGAATATGCCCCTAATTGAATCATTAGAATACAAGGATGTTAAGCGTGTGGAAGAATTTGTAATTGCGATTGACACGTCAGGCTCCTGCTCTGGTGAATTGGTGAAGAGATTTTTAGAAGAGACATGGTCGGTTTTAAAAAGCCAAGAAGGGTTTTTCAGACGTTTTCACATCAGGATTCTTCAATGTGATGCGAAAATACAGTCAGAAGAAGTTGTGACAAATGAGAAGGAATTAGAATTTTTGATGAAAAATTTTCAGATAAAAGGCGGAGGAGGAACGGATTTCAGACCTGTCTTTGACTATGTTGACCGATTAGTAGAAGAACGGGTATTTGCGCATCTGCGAGGGCTGATCTATTTTACAGACGGAATAGGAGAATATCCATTGAAAAAACCGTGGTACGAGACTGCTTTTGTTTTTTTGCGCGAGGATTATATGGATGTTTCAGTCCCTTCCTGGGCAATTAAACTGATCCTGGAACCAGACGACCTTATCACAGAGAACTAGTAAGGAGGAACAAAATAAATGAATATAAAGCGAGCAAAGGAAGAAATTATAAATACAGTTAAAGTTTATTTGTCAAAAGACGAGTTTGGTGCGTATAAAATTCCGTCAATACAGCAGCGGCCAATTCTTTTAATGGGCCCTCCAGGCATTGGAAAAACTGCGATTATGGAACAGGCAGCTAGGGAATGCAACATAGGCCTTGTATCTTATACCATCACGCATCATACAAGACAGAGTGCAATTGGTTTGCCGTTTATCGAAAAGAAAGTATATAATGGTACAGAATATGCTGTAACAGAGTATACCATGAGCGAAATTATTGCGTCAGTTTATGATAAAATTGAAAAGTCTGGGAAACAGGAAGGCATTCTCTTTATTGATGAAATCAACTGTGTCTCTGAAACTTTAGCGCCGACAATGCTGCAATTTTTGCAGGGAAAACAGTTTGGAAATCACAAAGTGCCTCAGGGTTGGGTGATTGTTTCAGCAGGAAATCCGCCGGAATATAATAAATCCGTGCGGGAATTTGATGTTGTCACTTTGGATCGAGTAAAAAAAATTGATGTAGAGGAGGACTTCAATGTTTGGAAAGAGTACGCTGTGCGTAAAAATATACATGGATCAATCCTCTCTTATCTTGAAATCAAAAAAGAGAATTTTTATGTGATGGAGACTACAGTTGATGGCAAATCTTTTGTGACAGCAAGAGGCTGGGAGGATTTATCCCAAATGATTGTTGCTTATGAATCTTTGGGGCTTGTGGTTGACGAACATGTAATCTGCCAATATTTACAGCATGGAAAAATTGCAAAGGATTTTGCAAATTACTATGATTTATATAACAAGTATAAAAATGATTATCAGGTAAATCAGATTCTTGCAGGAGAAATTTCTCAAAAAAGTGTTTCTAGAGTGAGGATGGCTCCATTTGATGAAAAACTCAGTGTTATTGGTTTGTTAAGTTCTGCTCTGACCAGTATTTTTATGGACTGCTACCGTAGGGATCGTTTTGTCGCGACACTATATGAGCTTCTAAAAAAGGCAAAAAGTAGTTTGGAACTTCAAGAAGATGGAAGAAATGCAGCAGAAATTTTTAAGGTTATTGGCTTTGAGAAGGAAAAAGAGGTTATGAGGCGTAAAGAAGCCGCGAAGATGGATCAAGAGGAGGAACAGCTTTGGAATCATGTGGAAAAGAGATGGAATGAGTATTTGATGTTTTTGCAGAAGCATTCTTTTGTCGATGATAAAGAAGCCTTCCGTCATGTGGTAATACTTTTTCAAGAAGAGACGAAAAAACGCCAAGCGGAAATCGATGCCGCGCAGGAGAAACTTAATTACGCATTTGAATTTTTAGAGCTTGCCTTTGGTCCAGACCAAGAGATGGTTATCTTTATCACAGAACTCAATTCAAATTTTTATTGTATGAAATTTATCAGTGAAAATGGTAATGAGAAGTTTTTTCAATATAACAAAGAATTGTTATTTCAAGAAAAACAGCGGGTTATATTGGATGAAATGAAAGAGTTGGAGGCTTTTTTGCAGGAGTTTTAGAATTAAGAAAAAGACCGCGATAGGAATATCTATGGCGGTCTTTTTGGCGAAAAACTTATGTAGTGTATTTTCGATTATAGAAAAACATTGCAATCGAAATGGAAAGAATAATAAAGTACCCGATAAAGCTAAAGACATCTGGAATTTGACCAAATAAGAAAAATCCAAATAGTGCACTGAAAATAATGCTAGTGTAGTCAAATACCGAGATTTCGCTACTAGGTGCATAACTGTATGCCGCTGTGATAGCAAACTGTCCGCCGGCAGCACCTAGACCGGCCATTAGCAGGTAGAAAAGCTGTAAAAGAGACATTGGCTCATAATAAAATATTAGGTATGGAACCATCGAAACACAGGAGAATGTAGAGAAGAAAAAGACAATAAATGGTCCTCGTTCTCCGCGTTTTCCCAAAGCGCGAACTGCGGAATATGCGGCACCGGCACATACACCGCCTAACAAACCGATTCCAAAGGAAATTCCTTCACTAAGGCTGATAAAGCCTGGTTTAATAATAAATAGAGTACCAATAAATGCAATTACAATGGCACAGATCTGAAATAAGTTGACTTTTTCTTTCAGAAAAATAAAAGAAAAGATGATCACAAAAAATGGCGAAAGTTTGTTTAACATAGATGCATCAGCTAATAATAGATGATCAATTGCGTAGTAATTGCAGACAATACCAATGGTTCCCATTAAAGAACGAATAAATAGTACCGGAAGATTTTTTTTGTTAAACTGAAATTTTTCCTCTGTTCGAATTAAAATAATAGCGGCAAAAATAAGCGCTACAAGATTTCGAAAGAAGGATTTTTGAAAGCTTGGCAAGTCCCCTGCCAGCTTTACAAATACATTCATCAGCGCAAAGCTAAATGCTGATAGAATAATAAAAATAATGCCCTTTGTTTTATTTGACATTTTTTACCACTCCCTATAGTTTCTACTTTTATCATCATAACGCAGGAAAAAAAATTTTGCAATTATATTTATTTTCTATAATTGGTTATGAATTTCATTGACAATTAATAAAAGAATGAATAAAATCAATATAAATGACAGCTAGTTTTGCTGATTGACAACAAGAAAGTGGTGGTATTTTGGAAACAATGGTAAGAAAGATAGCACTATTAGGATTTGGTACTGTAGGACGTGGTGTTTACCATGTGTTGAAAAAACAGAATGAGGAGCTTCCCTATAAAGTAGGAGCAAGGCTTGAAGTTACGAAAGTTTTGGTAAGAGATAAGTCAAAGCCTAGGGAGGATTTGGATCAAGATGTGCTTGTAGATAATTGGAAGGAAATTGTAGAAGATCCTTCTATTGATATTGTTATAGAAGTTATGGGCGGAATGGAACCAGCAAAAACTTACATCACAGAGGCATTAAAAGCTGGAAAACATGTGGTGACAGCTAATAAAGATTTAATTGCTGAGTTTGGACCAGAGTTAATGGAAATCGCGCAGGAACACCACTGTGACTTGATGTTTGAGGCGGCAGTAGCAGGTGGGATTCCAATTATACGGCCATTAAAACAGTGTTTATCTGGAAATGAGATTACAGAAGTAATGGGAATTATCAATGGTACGACAAATTTTATTTTAAGCAAAATGGCGTCTGATGGTATGGATTTTAGCCAAGCGCTGCAAATGGCTACCGAGTTAGGATATGCCGAGGCAGATCCTACAGCGGATATTGAAGGATATGATGCGGGCAGAAAAATAGCGATTATGGCCTCTATTGCGTTTCATACAGCAGTGAAATTTGCGGATGTGTATACAGAAGGAATTTCAAAGATAACTGCCAGTGATATTCAGTATGCACGGGAGATGGGATTTGAGATAAAATTAATTGGGGTGGCGAAAAATACTGCAACAGGAATTGAGGCGAGAGTTCATCCAATGCTGATGCCAAAAAGTCATCCATTGGCTTCAATTACAGATTCCTTTAATGCCGTCTTCATTCATGGTGATGCCGTAGATGATTGTATGTTTTATGGAAGAGGTGCGGGTATGTATCCGACAGCCAGCGCTATTGTAGGGGATGTCATTGATGTGGCAAGAAACATGTCTTTCCGTTGTAATGGGCGGATTGGTTGTTTCTGTTATAAGCATGCGCCAATTAAGGATATTCGTGAAATTGAAAGCTGTTATTTTATCCGTATGGAGGTAGCAGACCGTTCTGGTACTTTAGCAGGAGTAACGGCTGTATTTGGAAATAATTCTGTGAGCATAGCGCAGATGATCCAGGAAAAACGGAAAGATGGCATTGCGGAAGTGGTCTTTATAACAGACCAGGTTCAAGAGAAAATGTTACAAGATGCAATAACGATTTTAGAGGGAATGGCAATCGTAAAAAGGATATTCCCTATTTTTCGTGTATATAGATAGTCATAAAAACGCAGAATGGATTATTCTGCGTTTTTTGTCAATAAAATTAAACTGTAGAATGGTGAGGGTGATTGGATGGAGAAATTAAAATTTGGCTGTGTGGCGGATGATTTTACTGGGGCAAGCGATATGGCTTCTTTTCTGGTAAAGGGTGGCATGAAGACAATACTATTCAACGAAGTGCCTAAAGATGGTGTTGATGTGCCGGAAGGATATGAGGCTGCGGTGATTGCCTTGAAAACGAGAACGCAGGAAACTTCGGCTGCGGTGAAAGATTCTTTGGCAGCAGCAGAATGGTTGGTACAGCATGGAGCAAAGCAGCTATACAGTAAATACTGTTCTACATTTGATTCTACACCGAAAGGTAACATCGGGCCTATTGCAGATGCAATGTTAAAAAAGTACGGAGGAAAGTATACAATACTTTGTCCGGCATTACCAGTAAATGGCAGGGTGGTGGAACAAGGGATTCTCTATGTAAATGGCATTCCTTTGTCAGAAAGTCCGATGAAAAACCATCCATTAACTCCCATGTGGGACAGCAATCTAAAGGTATTGATGGAAGCGCAGTCTGAATTTTCCTGCCTGGTTGTAGGAAAAGATAAACTCCAAGAAGGAAAGGACGCAGTTCTTTCTTTGATTGAAGAATATGGAAAGACAAGGGAACATTTTTATGTCATTCCTGATTTTAGCGAGTCATCTGACGCAAGTGTTATTATGGAAATATTTGGAGACTGTAACCTTTTGACAGGAGGATCTGGACTTGCGGAAGAGATTGGTAAAAGACTTTGCGAAGGAAACATAAAGGAGAATGCGAAAAGCTGTGCGTCAGGGCCTGCCCTTTTATTAAGTGGGAGTTGCTCCAAAGCCACTTTGGGGCAAGTGAGATATTTTATAGAACATGGCGGAACAGCGATCCAGATGGACCCGATTGCTTTGATGAATGGGACAGTACGTTTAGAGGACTTTCTGAAAATTTTGGCGGAGAATCAACATCAGACAGTTCTAATTTACAGCTCCCAAGAGGCTGACAATGTAAAAAGAGTACAGAAATTTGGTGCAGAAAAAATAGCGTCTTTGCTGGAGGAAACAACTGCCCAGATTGCCAAAAAGGCTGTGGAAATGGGATATACTAGGCTAATAGTGGCTGGCGGGGAAACTTCGGGTGCTGTGACAAAAGCGTTGGGTTTTGATGCATTTGCTATTGGTGAAAGTGTGGCACCTGGAGTCCCTGTGATGATTCCAATGAAAAATAACCAGATTCAGTTGGTGTTAAAATCAGGCAATTTTGGGCAAGAGAACTTTTTTTCCCAAGCAATTGCTATGACAGAATAGGAAGAGAGGGAAAACTGTGGAGAAGAGTCTGGAAGAAAAATTTGAACAGGCGATATGGATTGCAAGAGCTCTGTTTCAGCGGGGAAAGGCAACAGGGTCTTCTGCTAATTTAAGTTTTCGTCATGGAAAAGAGATCTATATTACAGCAAGTGGGACTTGCTTTGGGAATTTGACAAAAGGTGATTTTTCTAAAGTAGCAGTATCTGGTGATCTAATTTCAGGGAAAAAACCAAGTAAGGAGTTTCCTCTTCACCAAATGCTTTACGAAAAAGGAGAGGAAATTGGTGCTGTATTACATACTCATAGTTTCTATGCTACTCTTTGGAGCTGCTTTCACCACAAAAATACAGAAGACTGTATACCAAATTTTACTCCTTATTTAAAGATGAAGCTTGGAACAGTAGGTTTAGTGCCCTATGGAAAGCCTGGAAGTGAGGATTTATTTGCAAAGTTTAAACAGTGCGTTTCAAAAAGCGACGGATATCTTTTGATGAATCATGGTCCAGTGGTAGGCGGAAGAGACTTATTGGATGCTTTTTATTCTTTAGAAGAGTTAGAAGAAAGTGCAAGAATTGCCTGGGAACTACAGGGTGACTTATGTAAAAAATTGCCTTTATCTATGATTGGCGAAAAGAGATAAAGGGTTAAAGTTCATTTTTTTATATTCTGCGGTAGAGAAACAAAAATAATATGAGGTGGGGAAAATGGGGAAGATATTGACAAGAGAAGAAGCATGGGAATTATTTACAAAATACAACAAGACGGAGTCTTTACAAAAGCATGGGCTGACAGTGGAAGCCATTATGGAATACTTTGCAAGGTTAGAAGGAGAAGATGAGACAAGGTGGGGGATTGTTGGTCTTTTGCATGACTTGGATTACGAAATGTATCCACAAATGCACTGTACAAAAGCTATAGAGATTATGAGAGCAGAGGAAATTGATGAGAGTTATATTCATGCCGTTGTTAGCCATGGATATGGTTTATGTTCAGACGTTGAGCCAACACACCGAATGGAAAAGATTTTATATACGGTTGATGAACTGTCAGGTTTAATTACAGCGGCGTGTCTTATGCGTCCATCAAAGAGTGTGCTGGATATTGAGGTTAAATCTGTGAAAAAGAAGTTTAAGACAAAGTCGTTTGCAGCTGGTGTTAACAGAGAAGTGATTGAAAAAGGCTGTGAGATGATTGGTATGTCTTTGGATGAAGTGATTGAAAAGTGTATTGAAGCCATGCGGGAAAAAGCTGAAGTCATTGGCTTAAAAGGAAATTTTATTGAGTAAGAGAAAGAAAATAGAAGAAACTAAAATTTTATTTGTATTGATAAAAAATGGAGGACAGATTGTTTGTTTTACTATTTTTGATTGTTTTTAAAATAAAAGCGGGAATGATTCCCCGCTTTTATTTTGTTACTAATAAATGTTTCATAGCAGCCTCTAACCCTTGTACAGACAAGTGATACATAGGAATTTCTTTCATAATCATTCGAACTGTTTGTCCCCAATAATCGTCATACCATTCTCTTTCAGGTGAAGGATTGAGCCACACATTTTTTCGATATTTTTTTTTGAAACGGTGAAGATAATCAAGACCGGTAGATATATTATTTTCACCGCTTCTATACGTATAGTACCCGTGGCCTAAAAGCTCATGAGGCGCCATGGCAGCGTCGCCAATAAAAATCAGTTTATAGTCGCTGCTGATATTTTTTAAAACCCATTCAGTTGGGGTACTGTTTCGATATATACAAGAGGGATCTGTATAAAGTCTATCGTAAATGCAATTGTGAAAATAATAGACTTTTATATCTTTAAAATGTCTGGATTTGCTGACAGCTTGAAACAGCATGCTGGAGATTTTGCTATAGTAGTACATGGAACCGCCGGAATCCATGAAAAGCAATACTTTTACTGTATTGATTCTAGGACGGTCAAACACAAGTTCCAGGTTTCCTCCGTTTTCACAAGTTTTATCTATAGAGGCTTGTACGTTAAACTCGGTTTTAGGCCCGCTGTCTTTTGATGAAAACTGTCTCAAGCGACGAAAGGCCATTTGAAACTGGCGATCGTCCAGAGAATTATCATTTCTAAAGTCCTTGTATTTTCTATCTCCAGCAACAGTGAGTGCGGTACGCATTCCAGTTTTTCCGCCGACACGTATGCCGTTTGAAGTATATCCGTTATTTCCAAAAGGGGATTGACCACCTGTACCTACCCAGTAGCTGCCACCATCATGACGTTCTTTTTGTTCTTGGATTCGTTCCTCCAAAAGCCGCATAATTTCCTCATAACTCATATCTGAATAGCGGTCTGATTTATTTTTTTCACGGAATTGGGCAAGTTTTTGGGGATCGTTTAGCCACTCCATTAAATCTTTTGGAATTTGCGCATAGTGTTCCATATCTTTAAAGAATTCCAAGAAAGCAATATCAAATGTATCGAAATCGCTTTCACTTTTGACAAGAATCATACGACATAGGTAGTAAAAGTCTGAAAAGCTACAAGAACATAACCCTTGATCTAGGGCTTCGATTAACGTCATCCATTCATTGAGAGAAACTGTTAGACCTTTTGCGCGTAAAAGATAAAAAAAAGAGCTGAACATGGCTTGGTTTCTCCTTTAACTCCAAGGGGAGAATTTTTTGTCTTTTTTTGTCTTAACGGCTTCTAAATCGTCATTTTTCTTCAAAAGAACACCTGCAAAGGGAATTTCTTCTTTAATTTTTTCTGAGGAAATGCCGCCTAGTTCTAAAGCTCGAATCCAGTCAATTAATTCTGATGTGCTTGGTTTTTTCTGTATGTCACGACGATTTCTAATTTCATAAAATGTATTTAGTGCTTGGGTTAAAAGATGTTCTTCTACATGTTGAAAATGAACATTAATAATTTTTCGCATCAAAGGCTCGTCAGGAAAATCTATATAATGAAAAATGCATCGACGCAAAAAAGCATCAGGAAGTTCTTTTTCAGCGTTTGAAGTGATGATGACAATAGGACGTTTTTTCGCTTTTATTGTTTCACCTGTTTCGCTGATATAAAATTCCATACGGTCAAGTTCCCATAGCAAGTCGTTTGGGAATTCTAGATCGGCCTTATCAATTTCGTCGATGAGAAGGATTACTTGGTCTTCACAACGAAATGCTTCACCTAGTTTTCCAAGCTTAATATATTTTTTGATATCATCTACACCAGTAGTACCAAACTGACTATCGTATAACCGTTGCACAGTATCATATAAGTATAATCCATCTTGGGCTTTCGTGGTTGATTTGATATTCCAAATGATGAGTTTTTTATGAAGAGCATCGGCAATGGCCCGCGCTAAAACAGTTTTTCCTGTGCCAGGCTCTCCTTTAATTAGAAGAGGTTTTTCTAACGCGATGGCGATATCCACACATCGCATAAGTTCATCGCTTGCTACATAGGTATCAGTACCTTGAAAATGAGTTGTTGCTGGCATAAAAGCACTCCTTTTAGATTTTTTATCCAGTTTAAAAGTTTTGGCGGTTGAAGTCAATATTTCTTTCCTGAAACTGAAAAAATAGGGTAGACTATTTTTTCAGACATGCTACAATAGAATCGTTTCCTGAAAGGAGAGACTTTATGAAAAAGGTTCCGATTATGTTGGATTTATCAGGGAAAAAGGTTTTGGTTGTTGGCGGGGGAAAAGCTGCACAGATAAAAATAGAAAATTTTGTTGACTGCGGCTGCGAGATTCAAGTTGTAGCGCCAAAGATTACTGAGAATATTGAATTTTTTGTAAACCAAGGGAAAGTGTCTTGGCGCAGGAAACAATTTTCATTTTCAGATTTTGAAGGAGTATCTTTGGTTGTAGCCGCGGCAGATGAGTGGGTAAATCAGATTGTTTTTCAACAGGCCAAGTTAGCTGGAATTTTGTGCTCCACTGTCCAGGGGACGGGAGATTTTATTTTTCCTTCGGCAAAGCAAGTGGAGGATTTAACAATTGCTGTCAGTACAAATGGAAAATATCCACTTTTAGCAAAAAAGATTGTAGAGCAAGCTGATTATTCTGCGGCAAAGCAGTTAGATACGCTGGATAGAATTAGGAAAGCAGCAAGAAAAAGTATAAAAAATCACAGGCTGCGTAATGAATTTTTAAATGAAGTTTTGGTCAGAAATATTGAAACTTTTGAAGAGGGAAAAAGATTATTAGAAGTTTATAGAGAAAAGGAGAGTTTGTATGAGAACAAGAAGGCTGAGATATAATAAAGAGATTAGAGCTATGGTAAGGGAAACAAAAGTGAACAAAGAAGACTTGGTTTATCCAGTTTTTGTTACAGAAGGCAGCGGTATAAGGGAAGAGATCTCTTCTATGCCTGGAAACTATCGTTTTTCTGTAGACAAATTGCTTCTTGAGATAAAAGAGATTTATGATTTAGGACTCCGCAGCATTTTGATTTTTGGTATTCCTCACCATAAAGATGAAATGGGAAGTAGTGCTTACTGTGACGGGAATATTGTAGCCGAGGCAATTAAGAAGGTAAAAAAGGAATATCCTGATATCTATATTATTGCAGATGTTTGTTTATGCGAGTATACAAATCATGGGCATTGTGGTTTTGTTGAGAATGGCTATGTTAATAACGATAAGACATTACCCTTATTGGCAAAAGCTTCTGTATCTTACGCACAAGCAGGCGCGGATATGATTGCACCATCTGATATGATGGATGGAAGGATTGCTTATATTAGGACTGCATTGGATGAAGCTGGTTTCATTAATATACCGATTATGGCTTACAGCGCGAAGTTTTGCTCAGCTTTTTATGGACCTTTTCGTGATGCAGCTGATTCAGCACCGAAATTTGGCGATCGAAAAACTTATCAAATGGATCCAGCAAATGGAAGAGAAGCTATACGTGAAATTATGTATGATATAGATGAGGGCGCAGATATTGTCATGGTAAAACCCGCACTAGCATATTTAGATATCATTGCAAAAGCAAGAGAAAAAATTGAGTTGCCGATTGCGGCATATAGTGTGAGTGGGGAATATGCTATGCTCAAAGCTGCTGAGGAAAAAGGATGGATTAATGGAAAAAAAGTAGCTATGGAAATGCTTACTTCAATAAAAAGGGCAGGCGCGGATATTATTATTACATATCTAGCGAAGGATTTTGCAGCTGGAAACCTTGAGGATTGATTTCCAAATATTTTTTCTAAGTTTCAGTATAATACAGTTTTACAGAGGCATAATACTCTTGCAAGAAAAGTTGCAAATATTATTTCAGAGGAAGGTGCCTTATGGAAAAGAACACAAATAAGAATATGCAGAAATCAGAAAAAAATTGCAACAAAGCCAACAGAACAGAGTTTGCTCAGGAATACAGTTTCAATACTAACAAAACTGAAAAGTCTGAAAAGAGCTCAAAAACAAATAAATGTAATAAGCAGGACTGATAAGAAAAAGCCGGAAATGTCGATTTTCCGGCTTTTTCTTATCATCTACAAAAAAAATAGAAAAAAATAGAAAAAACCCCTTGTCAAAACAGAAAAAACATGAT
>JAGZLR010000007.1 GCA_018364635.1 Clostridiales bacterium
AGAATACATTGAAATCAACACCACAAAACCCGCAGTAGCGGGCTAACCCCCGCTACATACCCCTTTGACAGTGTGTTTTCCTAATAGGAGCTAATCATATGTTATTTGCAATTAAAAAATCCCTTTTCTTTTAGAAAAGGGATTTTTCTTTTATTCTTTTTTTGAAAATTGGTCTTTACCAACATAACAGAGTGGGCATTCAAAATCATCTGGAAGATCTTCAAACTTTGTCCCTGGAGCAATGCCATGCTCCTGATCACCTTTTTCTTCATCATACTCCCAGCCGCAAACATCACACACATAGACCATAAAAGTTCTAACCTCCCTATTTTTTATTACTTACTTCTCATGCTTTCCAAAGGCCATGGAGATTACAATATTCATAAGCTGCTTCCACTTTCTCTCCATCAGCCAAAGCGAATGTTGCTTTTGGCGTACTGCTTGGAGTCAACTTCTTACAATGAATTGCTTCTGAAGTTTGTAAAACAATCCACTGAATAAAATGTTCCTCTGTCATCGGATGTGTAACAGAACCAACCTCTACTGTTACTTTGTTGCCATCTGATACAATAACAGGAACATGTTTTTCTAACGCAGCATCTACAGTACCAGGTAGCAGCTCCTCCATCTTCTCCCCACAACACATTACAGGTACCCCTTTATCTACCATATAAGTAATTATATTGCCACAGTGAGAACATCTGTAAAATTTAATTTCCATAAATAAACCCTCCTAAAATGAATATGTTGTTATCTTTTATTTTTTTAATAATACCATAATAAATATAATTTGTCAGTTGTTTTTCCAACATTTTTATGACAAAATCTCTTTTTTCTTTACGAATAGTATCAGCCAAAGAATAACTATTTATTCAATCAGATGTTAAAAAAGTAAATCTGCATCGCACCCATATGATTTTTATATGGTTAACCTTTATATTTAATATTATACATATAGTAAAGACCGTGTTATAATGAAACACATAAATCTTTATCCTAAAGGAGCAATGAAAATGAAAGATCTAATCGAATTATTTCTTATTTTTGCAAAGATTGGCAGTGTAACCTTTGGAGGTGGATATGCCATGCTTCCAATTCTTACAAGGGAGTTAGTGGAAAAGCGTGGATGGACAACGGATGAGGAACTTACAGACTACTTTGCAATTGGTCAATGTACACCTGGTATCATTGCAATCAACGTGTCTACATTTATCGGGTATAAAAGAGCAGGTATCATAGGAGCAATTATTTCTACCATTGGTTTTGTAACCATTCCTATTGGAATTATCACGATTATCGCAGCTTTTCTGCAAAACTTTGCTGACTTAGCTATTGTAAAAAATGCTTTTGCCGGCATACGAGTATGTGTCTGTGTACTGATCCTAAACGCAATAGAACGACTTTGGAATAAATCCATTGTAGATAAAAAAACTCTGGTACTTTTTACGATCGTCTTTGTGTTATCTGCTTTCGTCGGTTTATCTCCAGCGCTATTAGTTGTTGCAGCCGCAATCGTTGGCATTGCTATTAAACAGATTGGAGGTAAAAAAGCATGATACTAACCATGGTACAGTTATTTTTCGAGTTTTTAAAGACTGGTTTATTCGCTATTGGTGGTGGCTTGGCCACACTTCCTTTCCTATATGATATTTCCAATCGGCTTGGATGGTATACTCATGCTGATGTGGCAAACATGATTGCTATTTCTGAATCTACACCAGGTGCAATTGGGATCAATATGGCAACCTACGCCGGTTTTATGACCACAAAGGAAGTTTTTGGCGGAATCATTGCCACATTGGGCTTAATCACACCATCTATTATCATCATCGTACTAATCGCCAAATTGCTCAACAAATTTCAAGACAACAAATATGTAACATCTTCTTTTTATGGCCTTCGTCCAGCTTCTATTGCCATGATCGCCTCGGCAGGACTTAGTGTTATTAAAATTACATTACTTAACCTTCCAGCTTTTGAGGCTAGCGGACAAATCCTAGATTTGTTTGTATGGAAAGCGCTGCTTCTTGGTATCATTCTTTATATAGCACAAAAAAAACTAAAATGGCATCCTATTAGTTTCATTGCCATTTCAGCAATTGTAGGTATTGTTTTCCAATTTTCTGCATAATGTAGCTGAAAATAAAGAACCCAGTTTTCAATATTGAAAACTGGGTTCTGGGACAGCTTTTTTATGCTGCCTTTGGTTAAAATTAAGGGGAGTTTTAAAAAGTTTCAAAGGTTTCATAGAGGATTTCTTCTCTTTGAATGATTTAAGTATACTCCCTAATTATGAATTTACTCCAAAGATTTTGTGAACATATTGTGAATAAATGAATGATAAAAAATAATTATTTAGAAAAAATGCTGGACATTACTTATTAAAAGCAGTAGAATAAGATTTACAATGTCACTTTAAAGTGATAAATCAAAAGGATTGAGAGGATAGATATCCCATGGATATGATATTTAAACGCAAACTATTAAGCCCTGAAGAATTGCAGGCTCAATTTCCCCTAACTCAACAGGAAAAAGAGATGAAAAAACAGCGTGACAGAGAGATTCAAGATGTCCTGACAGGAAAATCTAATAAACTTCTTCTGATTATAGGCCCATGTTCCGCAGACAGAGAAGATGCTGTATTAGATTATATCGCCCGCCTGCGTCCAGTTCAAGAGAAGGTTCAGGAAAAAATTATTATTGTACCTAGAATTTATACTAACAAACCTCGTACCACAGGCGATGGCTACAAGGGTATGGCCCTTCAGCCAGATCCTGAACAAAAGGCTGATATGTTAAAAGGACTTATTTCTATTCGGGAACTACATACTAAGGCAATTCGAATGACTGGATTTACCTGTGCTGACGAAATGTTATATCCTGAAAACCACAGTTATCTTTCAGATGTATTAAGCTATGTTGCTGTAGGTGCACGTTCTGTAGAAAATCAACAACATCGTCTTACTGCAAGCGGTATCGGTATTCCTGTAGGAATGAAAAATCCTACCAGTGGTGATTTCAGCGTTATGCTAAATTCGGTCACTGCAGCACAACATCCGCATACTATCTCCTACCGCGGTTGGGAAGCAGAGACGCCTGGGAATCCTTTTGCCCATGCAATCTTACGTGGATATGTCAATAAACACGGCCAGTCTCAGCCAAACTATCATTTTGAAGATTTAGAGAGACTTTATACCATGTATGCTGAGCGAGACCTCCAAAATATGGGAGTTATCATTGACACAAACCATGCCAACTCTGGTAAAAATCATCTGATGCAAATTCGTATCTGTAAAGAAGTTCTGTATAACCGCCGTCAATCCAAAGATATTGAGCGTCTAGTGAAAGGCTTTATGATTGAAAGCTATATTGAAGATGGCAATCAAAAAATTGGGGAAGGGTGTTATGGAAAATCTATCACTGACCCATGTCTTGGCTGGGAAAAAACAGAACAGTTAATTTTAGATATGGCAGAACAGTTATAAAGAAAAAAATCTCTGAATTTTTTCAGAGATTTTTTTCTTTATCCAGGCCACGTATCTTTTGAAAGCGTTTACGGCATAATTTTTCTTCACACTGCGTACATTGAAGATTCGTATTTGTTTTCTCCCAAAAGCGGTTCGGATATTTCTGGTAACGGTACTCCCAAGAAATTAAGATAAAAGTTGCCGTTAAGACCAAACTTATGGTATAAAAACTATCTAAGCAAAACAAAAATGGTGTAAACATCATAAAGTGATCCCAATTATAAATCCGGCAGGTGCAGCAACATCTGTTTCCCATGAAAAAATCGCTAAAAGGACACCAAAACAGTACACAGACAATATCACCAATATAAAATAACCCACAGATTAGAAAAAGCTCAGGTTTTCCCAAAATTCCAACTGTACGAAACACGCCAATACAGGCCGTCAGAAAAATCCATGGCACAAGAACATGCAACGCTTCCTTATCTTTCTCCTTTCGAAACTGTTTCAGCTTTTCCTCTGTCTGTGGCACCCCCACCTTTGTAAACTTATTAAACTGTTTTTTGCTTCCCATAGATATTTTATTTGATGGCAATATCTGATGAAACATATCCCACATCCAAAATCCCCAAAAAATATGCAGCACAGAAATAGATTGAAAAAAATTCCCACTGGATAACAAATTAAATTCTCCTGGATCCCACAAATATATTGTCAACATAATAAAAAACAAAATCAGCCGTAAAATAAACTTTTTCTGATAACTGGCACGTATTTTGGAACTTCTACTCATTTCTATAAACTCCTTAAAATAATGTTATAAAATTTAAATTTCATTGTTTTCCCCTATAGTCTCTGTTACAATAAAAGAAAAATAGTTCTTAGAAACAGGGAGGGATGTTTCAATGAAAAAAAGAATATTAGCACTACTTTGCATCGCTTCACTTACACTATCTATATCAGTTTCTGCTAACGACGAAACCATTCATGTGAAAGTAAATGGCCAGGAAGTCACCTTTTCAAGATTACAGCCTGTTATTAAAAACGGAACAACATTGGTGCCAATCCGTGATGTATTAGAAGCTATGGGCGTTTCTGTTACTTGGGATGCTGACCGTCGCAAAATTAATATGAAGAAAGGCGGAACCAGTGCTTCTCTTATCATAGGTGAAAAATCCTTAACTTGCAATAACAAACAGACACCTTTGGACACACCAGCTCAAATCATTAATGACTCTACCATGCTTCCAATCCGCGCTGTGGCAGAAGCCTTTGGTGCCACAGTAGGATGGGAAGATCAAACAAATACGATTACAATTAAAACGGCACCGGCCTCCTTTACCACAACAACCAGCGGTTTGGCTAAAGAAGACCAATCCTCAAATTTTCCAAAATATACCGAAATATCAGAATCTAAGGACCATATTTCTCAGCTAGGCACAACTTTGATTCATATGGATTTTCGTTATCCGCAACTTACCTCTTCTGTAGAAAGCACCTATACTACTACAATTAATAATAGTATCTATCACGAAATTACAGAATTTACTGATACCTACATCAAAAATAACCAGGATGATCTGTATGCAGCCTCAAAAAAAGCATTGAATTCCTTTCCAGCAGATCAAATCAAATTTGATTATGAAGATGTCTATTTTGATAGCGAAAATGGTTTATTCTCTTTTTTAATGACTTGTACTGTAAAAACAGGTTCAGGAGATACTTCGTTGCGCGCCTATGGAAAAACATATGATCTAGCTACAGGGAAAGAAATTTATGTCGGCTCTCTCTATCATACGACAGATGATAATCAGACATTAGCAGAATATGTTTTCTTAAACGATATATTAAAGACTCCTGTCAAATACTTGGATTCTGCTTCTCAGCTTTTAAACTCCGGCAGCCTTCAGGAAGGGCAATGTGGTATATATTTAAGCGAAGATAAAAAAGCTATCGCATATGCTGTGCCTGGTCTCATTTCGCCAAAAGAAAACGGAATATTGAAAGTAAAAACATCACTAAATTTTCTAAAACAGAAAGGTTTTGACTGAAAAAGACAGCTCCAGTTTGGAGCTGCCTTTTTCATAGAACCTGTACCTTAAAAATATTTTTATAGACACTTCTATGCAAAACTTCTTTGGGGTATGCATAGAAAAAAGGAGAGCTTTGTTTACTTTAAAAGTCCACAACACACAAATGCCTGTTTTAAATCAGCAATAATATCTTCTGCATTTTCCAAACCAATACTAAATCTGTAAAATCCTTTTTGAAAGACTTCTGGATAATATTTCATCTTCGGACTATCCTCATCGGTATATACAATTAAACTTTCTATATCTCCCAAGGATACTGCATGGGTAATTAAGGTCAAGTGGTCTAAAAAATCCAAATGTGTCTGTTTATTTCCATAAATATCAAAGCTAATCATTCCTGAAAAACCATGGCGCATCTGTTTTTTTGCCAAAGCATGTTGCGGATGACTCTCCAAACCTGGATAATGAATAAAACGAACCGCTGGGCATTCTTCCAGGAATCTGGCAACTTTCAACGCACTATCTGAATGCTGGCGCATTCTCAGAGGAAGAGTAGCAAGACCACGACAAATTAGCCAAGCGTTAAAAGGACTTAGAATTCCGCCAAAATTCACCATAATTTCCTCTTTCATCGTCTCAATTAACTCACGTTTACCGAGGACACAGCCACCTAAAGCATCTCCGTGTCCATTAATATATTTTGTCATACTGTGGATAACCAAATCAGCACCCATCTTTAATGGTTGTAAATGGATTGGAGAGGCAAAAGTAGAGTCTACACTTATAAGAGCCCCTGTTTTATGTGCAATTTGAGCAATTGATTCGATATCACTAATCCCTGTGGACGGATTGCCTGGTGTTTCTACATGAATTAGCCTTGTATTCGGTTTAACAGCGCCTGCCACCGCATTGAGGTCTGTCGTATCTACAAAAGACACCTCAATCTTAAACTTTTTCGGTAACAGTCTATCAAATAAAATATTGACAGCACTATAGCAAACTTGAGAACAAATCACATGATCACCTGTTTTCAAAAAAGTGAGAAATGTTCCTGACAAAGCGGCAACCCCACTTCCAAAAACAACACAGTCCTCCGCCTCTTCGATTGCACATAATTTATCCTGCAACACCCATTGATTTACATTTCTATTTCTTGCATAGATATTAGTGTTTACACCACTCCAATCAACAGGTGATCCATCAGTTGGCACTCTATAGTTACTTGTCATATAAATCGGCTCATTGATTGCACCCATCACATCATCTTTTCGGTTGCCTGCATGAACACATGTTGTATTAATCCCTAAATTCATAAAAATACGCTCCTCTCTATTCTTTCCTCTGTAGCTCTAGCACACTGGAATTTTAAAATACTTTATTGTATAATAAGCGTGGAATCTTTATATATGGAGGTATTCTGATGACGAGGCAGAAGAATTTCAACACAATACAGTCTATGGTGGAAAAAGAGAAGATTTTTTCTGGCCTTTTTGTGTCAAAAAGTGGTCAAATAAATATCTCCGCCGGTTGTCAGGATACGCTGGAATCCGAAGAATCTTTTAGAATTCTATTTGCCTTTGCCGGACATGGATTGATTGTCAGAAATAAGAAAAATATACCAATACAGCAAAACGATGTTTATATTCAGGCGCCTTTTTCCCATGATAAAATTTATACAGATGCAAATTCTCATATAAATTTCATATATATAGAGCTCTTTGGGCCTGCATGTACTGCCTTATTTGACGATTTTTATTTAAATAAAGATTCTGCTGTCATCACAGGACTTCCGGGTCTTTGTCTTGCACAGGAGATGAAAACAATACTTCTTTACAGCAATCAGGCAAATTCTTCTGACTATCTTTTTTTATTAGGAAGTCTGTACAAAGTATTATCTTATCTTTATGTAGCCAGTACTGCCTCCCAATGGACCAAAGTTTTATACTCTGACTCATCAATTTTATATACAGGAAAGTGGGTCTTATGGCCATCCCCATTTGATGAAAACAACAATGAATGCTATACTTCCACTCCTCGCTCCTACGCAGAGTATAATTTTTACGGTACGGGAATTAAATGGTATGGAACTACCAACTTTGATTGTGGTAAAGCTGACGTAATTATCGATGGAATTTACCAAACCTCTGTGGATACATACAGTCCAAACCGGCTATCTCAACAGCTTCTTTATATAAATACCCATTTGTCTCGTGGAAATCATATTATAAAAATTTTTTGTACTGGTGAAAAAAATGAAAGATCCTCAAACTGTGATATTGTAGTAGAAAGTTTTCATTTCATACTATCTGATCCAGATTATGGGGAATCTACACCAACACAACGGCATTCTCATAGTAAAATTATAGAGGACGCCATCTACTACCTAAAAAAGAACTATCAGGAAGAAATTGCTATCCAGCAGGTGGCAAAAGCCTTAAAAGTCAGTCCTTCCTACCTCAGCAATAAATTTTCCAGCGAGACAGGACGCACCTTAGTTCAATACCTCACAAGCTTACGGCTAAAGCAAGCTAAATATCTGTTAGAGGAATCCAACCTTTCTGTAAGTCAAATTGCTCAGCAAGTAGGTTACAGCGATCCATTTTACTTTTCAAAAATATTTAGAAAAAGAGAAAATGTGTCGCCAACACAATATCGTCTACTCCATAAGGGCTAATCTCTTTCTTTTATGTTAGACTATATTGTTTTTCTCGTACATAGAATATTAAAGAATTTCCTTAACTTTTTTTAAGTAATTTTCTATAGCCATCTAAAAAAATTGCATATTGTTGAGAAAAAAAATCTAGACTATATCTTTACATAGAAAAAAGGCATTCCCATATTGGGGATGCCTTTTTTCTTTAGAGACACTTACTCCATCCACAACTTTTACAGATATTACAGCCTTCTTCAAAAACAAGGACTTCTCCACATTCCGGACATATGACATGATTATCATCTGCTTCTTCTTTGACCCAAGGAAGTTTCGGTTTGGCAGGCCCTTCTCCTGTCTCTTTTTGATGCAAAAGCTCTGCCTGCATTTCTTTATACATATCCAATAAAGCATTTCCAACTGCCATTGGACAGCAGCTGCCTTTGCTTGTATCCTTCATCACCGCGCGGCGAACGGAATACGACGGACAAGAACCTGTAGAATTCAGTTGATCCACAATGCTGTAAATGTCAATCCCACCCCGAGCGCTAACAGAAATCATACGAGAAAGTCCAACCATAAAGTTATTACATCCTCCCGTAGACCCTTTGCTGAGATATGTTTCAACTAAATCCCCTGTATATGGGTCAAAAAATGCAGTACAGTGGAGACTACCGCAACCTGTAATCAATTTTCTCTTTTTACCAATCACATCATCTGTTACTTGAATAACATCTCCACGTTTCAACTCACCTGTTTCCCTCTGATCTTGCCCATCCACAGTCAAAATTCCTACTCTTTTACACCCATCTCTAAAAATCGTAATTCCTTTCAAACCTTTTTCATAAGCATAAAGGTATAAATCTTCTGTCTCATCTATGGTAAACGTCTTTGGTACATTTACAGTGGAACTAATCGAGGCATCTATATGACTCTGCCAAACAGACTGCATATCAATTCTTTGGTGATAATCCAATGTCATTGCTGTTACGAAAAACTCAGGAAGTTGAGAATCATCGTTTAATTCATGCTTCTTCATATAATTTTCTACAATCCTTGTATACACCTTATAATAAACATCAGTCCCATGAAGAGATTCTGTCTTTCGTTCATAGTAGTTGGCAAAAATCGGCTCTATGCCTCCAGAAATGCCAAGCATTGTGGATAATGTTCCTGTCGGGGCAATCGTCAAAAGCTGTGAATTCCTGATACCATATTGTTTTACCAATGCCGCAGTCTCAGCAGAAGTATTCTCTAGGAAAAACGGTGTCTCCATAACATCTTTTTCATGATACATTGGATAAGGCCCCAATTCTTTTGCCAATAATGCTGATGCAGCAATCGCAGTGTCAGCCATAACAAAACCTAATTTATCGCAAAATTCTAGCGCATCTTGACTTCCATAAATCAATCCTAATTGAATTAGCATGTCTGCCAATCCCATAATACCCAAACCAATTTGACGCCAATTGGATACACTTTCTCTTTGCTCTTCCAGAGGATGCATAGTAAGCCCTTCTTCCAGCACTTCATTCATTCCTCGTACCGCAATATGTACTGTTTTTTTAAACGCATCAAAATCAAATTCAGCCTCTGAAGTAAATGGATTGACTACAAATCGAGCAAGATTGATACTTCCCAAGAGGCAACTGCCACCTGCTGGTAAAGGTTCTTCCGCACATGGATTTACTCCAGCAAAAGAAAACTCTTTTGTATTACTCAATAGATTCCATTCCTTCACACGATCCCAAAATAGGGCACCAGGTTCTCCGTAATCCCAATTTACCTCTGCGATATGCCTAAAAATTTCACGTGCATTCACAGCTTTTTCTATTACTTCTCCTGTAGCTTCACGATGATAGCACAGGGTGTAAAGCTCGTCCTTTTTAACTGCATCCATAAACTCATGGCTTAATCGAACAGAAATGTTTGCTTTTGTTACCTTTTCCAAATCTGTTTTTAAATCGATAAACTGTGGTAAATCTGGATGACTACAATCAATCGAAATCATTAAAGCTCCTCTACGACCATTCTGTCCAATCAGTTCCGTCACCATAGAATATAATGGCATAAATGAAACCGCACCGCTTGTCATTTTCGCTGCATTGTTAATCTTTGCTCCCATCGGCGCTAGCTTTGAAATATCAACGCCGCAACCGCCTCCATAGCTATATGTTCGCGCTAATTTTTTAGCACAGTCAAATATACTCTCTAAGTTATCTTCTGGCGGTTCAACAACATAACAGTTGGAAAGGCTTACCTTTTTCCCAATATTCTCTAGCCCTCGATTTGCTAAAATTCTGCCTCCAAACAGAAATTTTTTTTCTTTTATTAAGGAAGCTATCTCCTGATTGCCTCCGCTGATTCTAGCCAACCATTGATCGAAGCTCTCTCCTTCATGACAATATTTTCTTTGCCAAATGTCCTCTCCCAACTGATTGTCTTCCTCCAGCCATTCATTTGCAAGCATTTTCCTGCTTCCTCCTTTTTTCTATATATTGTATATTTTAACATTATAGTATTCTATATATAGATCGTCAATGGATATATTTTGTCAAAACTAAACTTTACATGACATTTCATGATTTGGAAACAAAAAAGAAACAGGCCTATTTCCAGTCCTTGTACAGAAAATATACCTGTTTTAAATTTTTCTATATGTTTACTTTTTTGTTTTTATAATAAACCAAATACAGATTGTATATAGAAGCCATACAAACAAAAGTCCCCAACGGACAGCTGGAAAAAAAGCTTTTGCAAGAAAAAACAAAATTGTCATTGTCATTGTGATTCCAATCGTACACAATAGTTTTGTTTTTACTCTCATTCCACTATCCGTAGAATCCTTTTCAAAGTATTTTTGATATATCTTTGTCGAAAGAATCCATTGATGGAATCGAGGGCTCCCCTTATTAAAACAAAAAAAGGCTGCAAGCCAAAAGGGGATTGCCGGTATGACAGGCAAAACCGCCCCCATTAGAGCAAGCAGTACAGCAAGAATACCAGCAATGATATAAAGAATTCTCATATTTTTCCCTTCTCTTGTCTTCTGATACAAATCAACTACTTCAATGTTTCAAGCATAACGTCTTCTCTTTCAATCTAATAACTTTAGCAGTTCATTTCAAAACTCATATAAAGATAACTTTCCATCAACCAGTAATCTGTAAAAAACCGATTAAAAATATCCATGTTAATCCGTAGTATGTGACAACTGCAACCAAATCATTGACAGTTGTAATCAAAGGTCCACTGGCAACTGCAGGGTCAATTTTTATACTTTGAAAGAACAAAGGGATAACAGTTCCTACCAAACTGGATATCACCATAGATAACAAAAGCGCAACTCCAATACAACCCGAAACCGCATATGAAAATCCGAAAGTTTTTGCCTTAAATATCCAAATAAAAAGCCCTATAAAAATAAATGCTGCAACTCCTAATATCAATCCGTTAAAAAAACCTACCTTAATCTCTTTTTTTACCAAACAAAACTTCTGTGAAGAATCAATGGCACCATCTGTCAACACACGAATTGTAACAGCCAAAGATTGTGTCCCAACATTTCCTGCCATGTCCAATATCAAAGATTGAAAACAGACAATAAGAGTCAATTGACTTACCACTGATTCAAATAAGCCAACAACAGAAGATACAATCAGACCTAACCCTAACAACACAATCAGCCAAGGCATTCTCTTTTTTACACTTTCTAACAACGTTTCCTTTAAATCTTCCTCTTCCGTCAAACCAGCAAACTTTGCATAATCCTCTCCCATCTCATCATCCAGCACATCCACAATATCGTCCATTGTGATAACCCCGACGATTCGCTGATTTTCATCCAGTACAGGGATAGACTCTTCTGCATAGTCTCTCAATTTACCAAGACAGTACTCCGTTTTTTCATCAGCATATACATAAGGATAATTTTCCGAAGTAATCTTGTCAAGCAAAACTCCTTCTCTTGCTGTAATCAAATCTTTCAGCTCAATTGCTCCATAAAATGTACCACCTTGTTCTGTCACATAAATCATATAAATATTATCGTTTTTTCCAGCTTGCTCTACCAGTGATTTCATCGCCTGACGGATAGTACTGCCACGCTGGATTACGATAAAATTTGTGGCCATATAACTACCGATTTCATCTTCAGAAAAAGAACGAATTAGACAGATATCACGTTTTGGCTGGTCTTTCATAAGACTGATTAAATCATCCCTCGTCGAAGTTTCCATATCCTCCAATAAATCTACAGCATCATCGGCGTCCATAGATTCAAGAAGACTTGCCGCTTGTTTTTGATCCATCTCATTTAAATACTTCTGTGCATCTTCCAGATAAGAAAAAACTTCCGACATCCATTCTACACCTAAGATTTTGTATAGTTTTTCCCGTTCTTTTTCTGTCAAATATTTCATTGCCTCAGCAATGTCATTTTCGTGATAATTCTGTAACTTTTCCCTGATTTCATTATCAGTAAACTCACTTTTTAAAATTTGAGCAATTTCTTGTGTGTAATTTGGCATACTATATGCTTTTTTTCTATTCATTTCCATCTTACATGCTCCTTTCTAATGGTAATTTGGGGCGAAAGCCTTTGTAATTTACCAGCAGGAATTTTTCAGACAGAAATCAGTCCCACACTTTTTATCTAAAGGATAGAGGTAGGGCATGGACATTTCTTTTCATTCGTGTCATACTTTCCTGCCGGATGTTAGATCGGCCTTTATCATCACTATCCATACCTCTCACCTCTTTCGCAAAAAAATCCTTATTACGGCCTGAACCGCAATAAGGATTTCACTTTTGCCTTCTTGTCGTTCAAGCTTTAGCTTCATGGGGCGATGAAAATTACATTATTTTACGCCTTATTTTTTCCGACGTAAACTGTTGACCAATTTGGGAGTGTCTCCACTCACAAACGGCAGCAATCCGTATCCCCATGGTAGCCTCACCTACCGAATCATTTTGTACATAATCTAACACCATGCTTCAAAAAAGTCAACTATATACAAAAAAATCAACCTTAAATTTTTCTTACGTCTTCGATTAAAGATTCCCTTAAATTTCAAAAAAATTTTATATGCTTCTTCATACCCTCTCAGCAATCCCTCAAAAAATAGTGATTTGCATTATAAAAGTCCAGCTAATTTAGCCGGACTCTTATTTTTAATTTTGATTCTGGTACTTTTTCTTTGTTGCCATGCCGCCTCTAATATGACGTTCAGCCTTATTTACCTCCAAAATTCGTCGTACATCAGATGCCAACGCAGGATTAATATGAGCTAGACGATCTGTAATATCCTTATGGACTGTACTTTTACTGATCCCAAATTTTTTTGCTGTTTCTCTTACAGTTGCTTTTGAATCCACAATAAAATTAGCTACTTCCACAGCTCTTTCTTCTATATAATTTTTCATACAACCACATCAGAACAATTTGTTTAGAAAATATATATGTTGTTTGGTTGATGAAAATTACTCTTCTATGACTAATCGCTATAGATAAAAATGCTCATCCCGTTTCATAGTTTCAATCACATCATTTTTTTGCAAATACAAAATATATTCCCGCGGAGATTTTCCGCACACTTTTTTAAATACTTTAGAAAAATAATTTCCACAGGAAAATCCCACAGCAAGTGCAGTCATTTCAATATCCGTCTCTCCTCCAGCGAATAACCCCTTAGCTGCCTCAATACGCTGTGCCATCAAAAACTTCCATGGTGAAACGCCTAAAGCGGCAGTAAACTCTCTGATTAAATAATTTTTTGATACACCTACTAGTTCTGCTAGTTCGTCCATACTGACAATGTAAGGGTAACGTTCTTCCATAAGTTCTAACGTCCTTTTGACCAACTTCGTGTACTGTTTCGGCTTTTTCATACGAATTCCCTGAATAAAGCGCATCAATATCTGATAGCCTTTTGCTGAATTCTCTGTCATGTCTTGTGGCGCATAGTCTGGAATTATTTCTAAAAATTCCGATATAGAAGGCGGTGAAAACACAAAAAAACCATCCTCACATAATCCTTCCAGCACTTTCTCAGCAACATAACCGCTTAACGCAATTTGACAACAATCAAAATTCCCAACAGCATGGAATACTGGCAATTGATCCCCTCTACAGACAAGAACCTGACCATTGAGAAGAAATGTTTCATATAGATTGTGTTTCACTTTCCACTGTCCAGCTTTTAAAAAAAGTAAAATAAAACCTCCTTGGCTCTCCATTTTGACTTTCGAAATCTCGTCAGTGCGAATCACATATTTCAACCAAAGTATTTGCCGGACAGTATCCTCCATAAAATTTTCTTTTTTATTTAATTCCATCAATATATTACCCTTTCATATCAATATTTCAACGTTGTAGTCTTACATTACTGATGATATATTTATATTATAAAGAAAAAATTGATAAGAATCTATATCAATATTTTACTCATCATTCTAGAAAGGATCGTGATTGATTTGGCGAGTATTACATTAAAAAACATTGTAAAAGAATATGATGGAGGCGTAAAGGCCGTCAGCGACTTTAATCTTGAAATCCAAGATAAAGAGTTTATTATTTTAGTCGGTCCATCTGGATGTGGAAAATCTACCACACTGCGCATGATTGCCGGTCTTGAGGAAATCTCCTCAGGCGAACTGTATATCGGCGATAAGTTAGTAAACGATGTAGCCCCAAAAGATAGAGATATTGCTATGGTATTTCAAAATTATGCTTTATATCCTCACATGAGTGTGTATAAAAATATGGCGTTCGGACTCACATTGCGGAAAGTTCCAAAAGATGTCATTGATGCCAAAGTGAAAGAAGCAGCAAAAATACTTGATATTGAGCACCTACTGGACAGAAAACCAAAACAACTGTCAGGCGGACAGCGTCAGCGTGTCGCTTTGGGAAGAGCAATGGTTCGGGACCCTGCTGTTTTCCTCCTTGACGAACCTCTTAGCAATCTGGATGCAAAACTTCGTACACAGATGAGAACTGAGATTACAAAACTTCATAAGAAATTAGGAACTACCTTTGTCTATGTTACACATGACCAAGTTGAAGCTATGACCATGGGCGACCGGATTGTAGTTATGAAAGACGGAATCATACAGCAGGTTGACACACCACAAAACCTTTATTCCAGTCCAGCGAATCTATTTGTTGCCGGTTTTATTGGCTCTCCTCAGATGAATTTTATCGATGGAACTCTGAAAGAAGAAAATGGAACTTACTACGTTCTATTTGGTGAATACAAAATACCAGTAGAAATTACAGACGAATGTAAAAATAATGTTTCAAGCTATTTAAATCAAACAGTGATATTAGGCGTTCGTGCAGAAAATATTAATATAAATAATGATCCTGATGGCAATCAAGCTACGGTTGAATTAGCCGAACTTATGGGCTCTGAAACATTAGTATATTTAGACTTTGGAGGATCAAAAGTAGTTGCAAGACAAAACGGCGAATGTGGTATCAGGGATGGACAACATGTTTCTATCTGTCCACAAAAAAATAGAGTTCACCTTTTTGACAAAGAATCCAAAGTTGCTATAAAAATTAGATAATCGATATATAACCCTTAATTATGATTTAATTTGATTAGAATTGATAAAAATTTCTTGACTTTTTTCCATTTTTATACTATCTTATTAATAGACAAGCGAAGGTGCTGCACAATTTAGTTTGCGGCACCTTTTCGTTTAATCGTTGATTTATATTGATTTTTTGATATATCAATATGAGTAAATTTTCATTTTATCCGTATGTAATGCTTGAATCATTTTGAATCATTTTGTCTCATATAATTTCTTATATGAAGCATTATCTCGGACATTAAGGAGGTATCTCTATATGAGTAAATACGTTCTTGGAATAGATGTAGGAACAACATCTGTCAAAGTCGTACTTGTTTCTTCTGAAGGATTTATTGTAGACGAAGCTAGCGAAAACCACGACCTACTGAGTCCTCACCCAAACTGGGCAGAAGAAAATGCAACTATTTGGTGGAGCAATATTGTAAAAGCTGTCAGCACAATCGCCAAAAAAAATCCTGATAAAATGAAGGATATCCAATGTATTGGCTGTAGCGGCATGGTTCCTGCCATTGTACTGCTGGATCAGGAAGGAAACCCTCTTCGCAATACGATACAGCAAAACGATTCCAGAGCCATTAACCAAATTGAACGCATCACTAAAACATTAGATCAAAAAGTTTTGTTCGAAAAAACAGGTGGCACAACAAATCAACAGCATATCCTTCCACGTTTATTGTGGGTAAAGGAAAATGAACCTGATGTTTGGGAAAAAGTTGTCACTGTTATGGGTTCTTATGATTATGTTGTTTATAAGTTGACCGGTGTAAAAAGTTTGGAAATGAACTGGGCTGTAGAAAGCGGGTCCTTTGATATTCATACACAAAAATGGATTACTGAAGATCTAGAAAAATTCGACATTGATCCTTCTATTCTTCCTTCTGTTAATCCTTCTATAGATATTGTCGGTTCCACACTTGCCTTTACAGAAGAACTTATGGGACTTCCAGCTGGTATACCAGTCATTGCCGGAAGCGCCGACCATGTGGCCAGTACATTAGCTGCGGGAATCGTTGAAAAAGGTGATTTGCTTATTAAGTTTGGTGGTGCCGGAGATATTCTCTACTGTGTAGATGAAATTGTGACAAGTCCGAAACTTTTCTTTGATTACCACATCGTCCCTGGAAACTATTTATTAAATGGTTGCATGGCTGCTAGTGGATCATTAGTTAAGTGGTTTGTCAAAGATATCATCCACTCAGAATCTCCAACCGTATTTAAGGAACTGGATTTGGAAGCGGCAAAAGTGCCTCCAGCGAGTGACGGACTTGTCATTCTTCCTTATTTTCTTGGTGAAAAGACACCTATCTTTGATCCAACAGCCCGAGGAGTACTTTTTGGCTTGACACTTTCTCATACAAAAGCACATATCTTCCGCGCTATTTTAGAGGCAGTCATCTATGGATTCCGTCATCATATTGAAGTCATTAAAGAGATGGGCTATCAGCCAAAGAGAATTATGGCAACAAATGGCGGAGCAAAAAGTAAATTCTGGTGTCAAATTGCTGCTGATGTCTTAGGTGAAACGATCTGCTCCTTCCCATCACATCCTGGTTCTGCTCTAGGTGTCGCTTTCCTTGCAGGAAAAAAAGTAGGCGTATTCCAGCAGTGGGATGAGATCCATAAATTCTTGACAGATTACCGGATCTATGAGCCTAATCCTGAGGCTGTATCTATCTATAATAAATCTTATAAAATATACCGTGATCTATATCAAGAGTTACGCACCTCCTTCGATGATGTGCAGAAACTCTATACTACATAAAGGGAGAGGATATCAATGTATACACCAAACGCTGGAGAAATTGCATTTATTACCGGAGCCGGCACAGGCATCGGCAGAGCTATTGCACAGAAATTTGCAGATCTTGGTGCTTCTGTCATTGTCACAGACATGAATTTAAAGACAGCAGAAGAAACTGTCGCTCTGTTGTCAAACCCTACAGGCAACCAAGTACACGAAGCGCTTTCATTGGATGTCACAAAAATTTCCGATGTACAAAGAGTCATGGATTATGTGAAGGAAAAGTACAAAACAATTGATATTTTAATGAATAACGCAGGTGTTTCTTCCATGAACACAATTGAAAATTTAACGGAAGAAGAATGGGACCTGAACTTTAACGTAAATATCAAAGGAATGTTCCTTGTCACTAAATTTGCTGCACCTTTAATGAAAGAAAAGGGCGGAAAAATTGTAAACACCGCTTCCATGGCAGCAGTAAAAGCAGATCCAATGCTTCCTCACTACACAGCTAGTAAATTTGCCGTTGTAGGCTTTACAAAAGCAGCTGCCATCGAATTTGCTCCTTATCAGATTACTGTCAATTGTGTATGTCCTGGTTTTGTTAAAACTAGTATGCAGGACAGAGAAGTCATTTGGGAAGGAAAACTGCGTGGTATGGACCCAGAAGCCGTACGTCAAGGCTATATTGATAAAACACCGCTAGGAAGAATGTGTTACCCTACAGATGTTGCTGATGTTGTTGGATATTTAGTTTCTCCACAAGCTCGTTTTGTAACAGGAGAGGCCATGAATATTGCAGGCGGTGCAAATATTGTATGAAAAAAATAACAGCCGGAGGAAAACAATTTGAAGCAGAATTATTCGTCTTTGATAAAGATGGTCTGCTGTTTGAAAGTCGACAGTTTTGGATTGGGTTATCCTACGCAAGAATCCGAGCTTTCCAAAAATTTGCCGAACCTCAGCTTATTTTAGACTGGCTTTACTTTATGGGTATAGATGCATATTTGGAGCATGAATCCATCGTCGTAAGAAATGTGGATCCTTCTGGTATTTTAGCTGTTGCTTCACCCACAGAAGAAATTTCTGTAACAGCAGGCTTTATATCGGAGCATCTCCATCAAAAATGGACTTCCGCCCGAGAAATGGCTAGAGAAATATTTGCAGTCTCTGATGACGAATTTTCTCTACAAGAATCCATTCGTCCACGAAAGGGATTTCCAGAAATATTTAAGCGCCTGCGCAGTGCCGGTATTCCTTATGGTATCGCAACAAGTGACACACTACGCCGTGCAAAGGAATCGATTGATATGTATGATGACTTCCATCAAGTTTCCTTTGTCATTACACCTCAAGATGTCCAAAAAGGTAAACCTGATCCGGAAATGTTGCAGCATATCTCTAAGCTTACAGGAATAGATGTGAAACATATTGTTATGATTGGTGATTCCTATGTGGATGTGCAAATGGCAGATGCAGCTGGAGCAATCGGTATTGGTATCCCTGAAAATGCTGAAATGGCCAAAAAAATGCAGCCTTTTGCCACAGTAATTATTGACAGTCTAGATCATATTATTTTTTAAAAGGAGGGAAAAAAGTGCATAAGAAAAAAAGTAAGGCAGAAATTATTTTTCTATATGTCGCACTTACTGCGACAACCTTATTTTTCCTGTTGCCGTTATTATGGATTTTCAGAACTTCCCTAATTACTAAGGTCGAAGCTTATAAAATTCCTCCAAACTGGACAGCGGCACTTACCTTGGACAATTATATCAATATTTTCCGCGACAATCCTTTCGCCAAGTACTTTTTTAACAGCTTTGGCATCGCCTTAATTTCTACGATTATCTCTGTATTATTTGGAGCTATGGCGGCTTATTGGATTGCACGATGTGCTAAGGGAACAAACAAAATCAAAATTTCTATTCTAGCGACACAAATGATACCACCAGTTGTTATGGTCATTCCACTTTCTTTGATTATCAAAAAACTGGGGCTGGATGATACATGGTTTGCGCTGATTATGTCCTATCTAACCTTTAACCTTCCATATGTTATCTGGATGTTAATTAGCTTTTTTGAATCTGTTCCAAGTGAATTGGATGAAGCTTGTGAAATAGACGGTTGTACCCGTGTACAGGCATATTTTAAGGTTATTCTTCCTTTAGCCGCTCCTGGTATTATGGCAACTTCTGTTTATAGTTTCATTGTTTCATGGAATGAATTTATGTTTGCATTAAACTTGACAGGACTCAAGACAAGAACACTCCCTGTAGCTATGGCTAATCTTCAGACACAACAGGGTGTTATGATTGCAGAGCTATGCGCCTCCACAATTGTAGCAATTTTACCTGTCATTTTCCTTTCTATTTTCATTAAAAAGTATCTTGTTAACGGACTTACATTTGGCTCTATTAAATAGTCGAATTATTTTAAAGAAAGAAGGGATTAGTACTATGAAAAAGTTTAAAAAACTCACTGCTGCTATGATCGCTGGAATTATGGTGCTTGCTACTGCCGGTTGCAGCTCCTCCTCTGATGCTGAGCCTAGTGCCTCTGGTGAAACCTCTTCTGCCTCAACAGGTGGCAAGAAAGAACTAAACATCTTAATGGAACAGGTGCCTGATACAAACTGTGTAATTGCCAATTTGGATAAATTTACAGAAGAGACAGGCATCAAAGTTAATGTGGAATCAATCACTTATGATAGTATGCACGAAAAACTTCTGACACAAATGCTCAGTAAAACAAATACATATGATGTCATCGTTGTAGACTGCTATTGGACTGGTGAATTTACTACTGCCGGATGGCTGACAGACCTAGGACCTTATATGGAGAAAACAGGATTCAGCACAGAGCCTTATGTAGATAGTATGATGGAAATGGTGGGAGAAGTAGACGGCACCACTTACATGATACCATTTTATAACTATATGATGTCCTTAATTTACCGCACAGATGTATTCGAGGATGAAGCTCTGAAAAAAGGTTATGAAGAACAAACTGGGAAAGAATTTAAAATTCCAGATAACCTGGATGACTATGTAGAACTGTGCAAATATATTACAAGCTCAAAAGGTGACGAATTATCCGGTGCTGTTATGATGGGCTTGAGACCAGACCCAATTACAGTAGAATTTATGAACTATTTCTTCAGCTGTGGCGCAGATTTCTATGATGAAGAAGGCAACATTACTGTAAATTCTCCTGAGGCAGTACATGCTCTTGATCTGTATGTGGATAATATGAACAATACTGCACCAAGTGGATCACCAAGCTTTGGTTTTGATGAAGCATTTAACGTATTTGCACAAGGTAATGCAGCAAGTTTTGTCTCCTATAACTGGATGATTCCAAAACTTCAAAATGCTAATGAATCCAGTGTTGCTGGCAAAGTAGACATTACACCTATGCCTGGCGGAGTTTCACTGAACGCTGGTTGGGGTTGGGCAATTCCACATAACGCAGAAGATAAAAATGCGTCTTGGGAATTTATTAATTGGGTAGAGTCCTTTGAAATTACGAAGGCTCGTGCTTTAGCAGGCGGATCTCCTACTAGAAGCGATGTTATGAGCGATCCTGAAGTTTTAGAGGCATGGCCATATCTGAAAACTGTAGAGTCCATCATGCAGGATTCCAAAATCATTCCTGTTATCGCTGATGCTCCTCAATTAGTGGAGGTTCTTGGTCGTGAACTTTCAGAAGCTGTTATCGGATCTAAATCCAGCCAAGAGGCGTTGGATGCGGTTGCAGAAGAAATGAAAAATATGAAATAAAGCATCCTAAACCGGTAGGGAACCTTCCCTGCCGGAATTAAACTAAGAGGAGTGGTACTTTTTGGGATCGGGAAAGAAAAAGGACTTTATGGTATTCATGTTTCCGGCACTACTCATATTAATCCTTGTCCTTGCAGTACCGCTTGTATATTCTTTTATAGTCAGCTTTTTTAATACAAACCTCAAATTTCCAGGATTAGGAGATTTTGTTGGACTAAGGAATTATATTGCGGTATTTAAAGATCAATATTTCATGAGTTCTGCCTGGACAACTGTTAAGTTTACTATAGGCGTTGTAGCCATTGAATTTATCGTTGGACTGATTATTGCACTTATGCTCAACAATGATATTAAAGGAAAAAATATTTTCTTTTCTATCATTATTGTCCCTATGCTAATCACACCTATTGCAGTTGGATTGATTTGGAAACTTTTATTACATTCTGATCTCGGTATTGTCAATTACCTGCTGTCATTAATTGGGATCGATAAACAAGCATGGCTTGCAGATGAATCCCTTGCCTTAAAAACAGTTATGTTTATTGATATCTGGCAGCAAGTACCTTATATGGTACTCGTTATTCTTGCTGGATTGGTTACTCTACCTACAGAACCATATGAAGCAGCCGCAATTGACGGTGCATCTAGAATTCAGACATTTTTCTACTTTACATTGCCAATGATGATGCCAACATTTGCTGTTGTATTGCTGTTGCGTACCATTACAGCATTAAAAACTTATGATTTGATTTATATTCTCACCAAGGGTGGACCTGGTACTTTGACAGAAGTCATTAGTTACCATATCTACCAGCAGGCATTCCGTTATCTGGAAATCGGTCGTGCTTCTGCAATGAGTTATTTACTGCTTTTGTGTATTGTCCCAATTGCATTTATCTTTGTAAAACTATCTAGAAATAAATTAAAATGATAAAATATTGTATTTGGAGGTAAATTATGAGTTGGTTAAAAGAAGTAATCGGAACTGAAAAAGCGATTGTTGCAATGTGTCACCTGCTTCCTATGCCTGGAGATCCATACTATACAGAAGAAAAAAATATGGATTATGTTATTGAAATGGCAAGAAAAGATCTTCTTGCTTTACAAAATGGCGGCGTAGATGCTGTTATGTTTTCAAACGAATTCAGTCTTCCTTACTTAACAGATGTTGACACAATTACTGTGGCATGTATGGCTAGAATTATTGGTGAATTAAAAGATGATATTAAAATTCCATTTGGTGTCAATGTCCTTTGGGATGCCAATAAGTCTATTGATCTTGCCGTTGCCACAGGCGCTAAGTTTGTCCGCGAAATATTTACAGGTGTTTACGCCAGTGATTTCGGTACTTGGGATACCAATGTAGGAAAAACGATACGGCATAAAATGGCTGTCGGAGGAAAAGATGTGAAACTTCTGTTTAACATTTTACCTGAAGCAGCAAAGTATATGGCAGATCGGTCCATTGAGGAAATTGCAAAATCAACTGTGTTTAATAACAAACCAGATGCTCTTTGCGTTTCTGGATTAACTGCCGGCGCAATGACAGACACACAAATGTTAAAAAGGGTGAAAGATGTCGTACCAAATACTGTAGTATTTGCAAATACTGGAGTTCGTTATGAAAATGTAGAACAGCAGCTTGCTATTGCTGATGGCGCAGTTGTCGGTACAACATTCAAATATGATGGTAAGTTTGAAAATCATGTAGACGAAGCTAGAGTGAAAAAATTTATGGATAAAGTGAAGTCTTTCCGCAAGTAATTTAGGCGGTATGTACGAAAGGGTATTCTTATAAAGAATACCCTTGATTTTTCAAACGTTGTCAATTACCATGATATTAAAAAACGGTGATTATTATGATAAAAGATGAACGACAAGAAAAAATACAAGAATATATTAATCTGAAAAAATTTGTAAGTGTAAATGAACTGGTGGATAAGTTTCACGTCTCTAAAGCTACAATACGTCGAGATTTAGATATCTTGTTTAAAACCGGTCAGATTGCTCTATCCCGTGGAGGAGCACGCTGTGTAAAGGACAAGGAATCAGAACTTCCATTTAACGAGAAACGACAAAGTAATGTAGAAGAAAAAATAGCGATCTGTAAAGAAGCCGTTCAGCATATTAAAGAGGGCAATACTGTCCTTATTGATACCGGCTCTACAACGATACAGCTTGTACCATTTCTAAGAGAGATGAAGGGAATCCATGTAATCACAGACGACGTATTGATTGCTTGTGAACTTGCGGTAAATCCTGATATTAACATTACAGTAATCGGCGGTACCATCCGAACAGGCTACTTTACCCTTTGTAAAAACCAGTCAAATGATCTTTTGCGCTCCATCCACGCCGATCTTGCGTTTTTGAGTTTGGACGCAGTTGACGCTGATTTTGGCGGATCTATTACAAATCAAGATGAAGTATCTATCAAACAAAAAATGATAAAAGCTTCAGATGAAGTAATTGCTCTTTGCGATCATACAAAATTTGGTAAAAAAGTATTATGGAACGTGTGTAAAGCTAACGCAATCAATCTTTATATTACTGGGAAGGATCTCTCAAAAAATATTTATAAAGAGTTCCATGAAAAAGAGATTCCTTTAAAACTTGTATAAAGTGGATGAATAACATGGCTAAAATTAAAAATATAGAATTTGGAGCTAAGATCTCCTTATTTATCGCTACTATTGTCTGGGGCAGTTCATTTTTCATAGTCAAGGATAGTCTAGATACTTTCCCAGTCTTTTTAATGATGGGATTAAAGTTTACAGTTGCTTTTATCACTACCTTTCTGCTTTTTTTCCCAGTTAGAACCAAGTTTAACTTGGAATACTTGTGGAAAGGTTCTATTATGGGAGTACTCCTTTTTGCTGCAAACGGAACACAAACGATCGGTATGATAACAACTACCCCTGGAAAAAGCGCTTTTCTGACAGCAATTTATTGTGTCCTAGTACCCTTTATTTATTGGCTTGTGGATGGGAAAAAACCAGATTTTTACAATATTACTGCTGGTATTTTGTGTCTTTATGGCATCGGATTGGTATCTCTGAACAAAAATTTAACCATTAGTGTTGGTGACTTATACACACTTCTATGTGGTCTTCTTTATGCACTACATATCGTAAGTGTCGCAAAATTAAGTCAAAGCAATGATATTCGGTTACTTACTGTGGTGCAATTTGGAATGACATCCCTTTGTTCATGGATCTGTTCTTTTCTTTGGAACGAAGAATTTCCATCCAATGTTTCTTTTCATATGTGGCTTCCTATTCTTTATCTCTCTCTGATTGCCACAGCTGGAGGCTTCACACTACAAAATATTGGCCAAAAATACACTAATCCTTCTTCTGCTGCCATTATATTAAGCTTAGAATCTGTCTTTGGCATTCTTTTCTCTGTCATATTTTATGGTGAAACCATTACCAGACGACTTTTTTTCGGCTTTACAGTTATATTTATGGCAGTCCTACTGTCAGAGACAAAACTAAGATTTTTAAAAAAATTAAAACCCTAAAAAAGGTCATATCTATGACCTTTTTTTCTTAGACAAAAATAAATGATTCATAAGCCTTTTTTTATGCTACAATATGGCAAGAACAATCGTGGAGGCTAAAAATGAAACTAAAAACAAAACACCAAATGTCGGAATCTATAACACTTGCAATTTTTTTAACCTTAGCCGGAGGATTTCAAGATGCATATTCCTATAACTGTCGCGGAAAAGTATTTGCCAATGCACAGACAGGTAACATCGTACTTCTCGGCCAAAACTTAGCCCTAGGGAACTATTTAAACGCATTTCATTATCTAATTCCATTAGCTGCGTTTTTATTTGGCGTTTATGTGACAGAATGGATTCACCATTGTTATAAAAACTCAAAGCAACTGCATTGGCGCCAAATGATTCTTGCCTTTGAAATACTGTTTCTTCTTATTGTAGGATTCCTGCCTCAGTCCTATAATGTAATTGCTAACGCACTCATGTCCTTCGCATGTGCCATGCAGGTCAATAGCTTTCGTAAATTTAAAAATCTTCCATGTGCAACAACTATGTGCATTGGAAATATGAGAAGTGCGACTGAAATGCTCTGCAAGTACCATATCACAAAGGACCCTGTTTTACGGCAAAAAAGTAGGCATTACTATTTTATCATCTTTATCTTTGCCTTAGGCGCAGCAGCTGGCGCTATGTTCAGCATTTTTCTTAAAGAGTCAGCAATTTGGATAGCTGCTGCATTACTTTTTATAGGTTTTATTTTAATGTTTATTCAGGCCGAGGAAGAAAAAATCTCGCACAAATAGCTATTTAAAAAATTCTTTATTCGAACAAAAATAAGGCCATATAAAAAATAGCCCTAGTGAAACAGGGCTATTTTTTATTGAAATATGGAATACAAGGTATCCCACAGTTTCTTAAAAATATTACATATCCTAGAAAATATGTTGCCTTCCGCATGAAAATCTTCATCTTTATTAGGCGGGCTATCCTCATCATCATCCAGACTAATTTCTGTTGTTCTCATAATGACTTGAAGACTTTGTGGAGATGGGTTCTGATCAGATGTAAAGGAAATCATTTCCGCTTCTGAATCCATATTTAAAATATTATTTTTTTCCCCTGTATACTCATCCCATTTATCATCTACAAGATCTTTTATGGTGTCCTTGGCGTTTTTAATTGTGTCTGTCTCCCCAAGTCCTTCTAATGAATGTTGAAGCACATCAATTAATCCTGCAATGGAATCCTTTGTCCCTTGGTCTAAATCTTTTCCAGAATCCCTCATGGTAGCTTCCAGACTAGAGAAAAAGTCATGGACTTTTTCAATGCCTTCGCTGGCAGTATTAATTGTCTGCCGACTATCTTCCACTGTAGTCACCATTTCTTCATGATACTTATTGATCGTCTCCTGAAGCTCATCTACGCTATCCATAAGATTCTGTATCTCATCAGAGGATTCAGCAATAACCCCCATAAATGTTCCAGTCTGGTCGATTAAACTTTTCGCTGCATCTGCATGACTGTCAGCATTATTGATAGCTGACTGTGATAGATCAATAATTTCTTTAATGTCATCAGAAATGTTGCCTAACGATAGCGTATTTTCCCCTTCTTTTTTATTTCCATCAGAGTCATAATACATATCATAAATTGTTCCTGCAATATTAGCAGTCGCATTGCTCACATCCTTCATTTCAGAAGTGAGCTGAAATGCATTTTCTATTGCCTGCAGTGTTGCATACAATCCTAAAGACTGAATATTATCATTATTCACATAGTCATAATATAACCCACTCATGACAGAAGATATACCAGAGTCTGACAAGTTATCTAATCCAGTAGCTAAATTTTGGCATGCTAATTCCAATCCATGAATATACGTCAACAACTGCTCTGTCTGTTCATCAAAATCACCAAGATCCTCTTTTAACCTGGTTAAAACATCGATCCAACTATCTTTATCTGCCCTTGCCGTGTCTATAAAGTCTTGTATTTCCTCTAAATCATCTTGTATCTTTACTGAGACAGACTTTGTGGTATTCAACTGATCTCTCAATTGATCCATAGCTTTTATCATAGAATTACTATTTTGGTTAATATCATGCAACGCTTCCTGCGCGATCGTAAGATGAGCATCAAAAGGCTTTAGTTTTTCAGATAACTCCGCAAGGTTATCTAAAGAGTCATCTGCTTTATTGTAAATGTCATCTTTAGAAGAAGAAATCTTTTCCCGTGCTTCCTCCAATGACTGCAATCCTTCTTTTGTCTGACCGAATCCTTCCTGCATCGCACTCATTGTATCCAATACAATATCCATGCTATCACTCATAGCATCTGCGGAATCTTCTATATCTTCTTTGGCCTCCCTTAAATCAGCAATATCATCTAACTGTTGAAGGGTTGCCGGTGTCATCAGAAATACTAACCCGCTAAACTCAAAGTCGTTACTCCCTATTCTCATTGTAAAGTGCTGTTCCTCTCCAGGAAGAGCAAAAAACAGAATTGTCTTCATAGATCCAAAAGCCTGAACCTGGGCGCCTGGTGCTTCAACACTTAACACTTCATCTGCATTTACCACAGCTGCAGCCTGTAAAATCATATTATTCTTATAATACTCTGACGCATTCTCATTTGGTGTTACATCAATATCTATCTGTATTAAACCGCTTTGACCAGCTAATTCTTCTGCTCGTTTTTCTACACCATTAAGCTTATAGCCAACATCAATTTTCCATGGAAGAGTGACTGCATCATTGGACATTTTTCCTTGAAAATAAAACCTATCTGGCTGTTCTTGCTGGAAAGTAAATGTCACCGTTCCATTTTTAACCTTCGGCTCCGTATAATCCGTCATATTTGTAATCTTATCATAGGAGCCATAATCTATAATTGTCTTTGCGCCATTAACACTATAGCTTTTCACAACATTTGTCTCTACCGCCTCACCATAGGCATCTAAAGTCACATAAAGTGCCTCGTCTGCTCTCAGCACCGGCTCTCCGCCAAAAGAAGACAGCACAGAAGAAAAAGATAAAACGATAATAAGCCCAATACAAATTATTTTTTTATGATTCATTTTCATCTCTTCCTTTCTGTGAAGAATTTGTTAATCCCTCAATGTTGTTTTCCTTTTGAATTTTCTCCAATCGTTTTCTCTTTTTTTCTGCTGCTCTTTTTTGTGCATTCATAATATATTTATCAAAAAAACTTAAAAGCGCCGGCAGCAGGCTTAAAACCATAATTATGCTAAGCATAGTTCCCCTTCCAACCAATCTTCCCACCTGAGAAATTGCTTGAACTGATGACGTAAAAAACAGCAGATAGCCTACTACCATCAATATAGAGCCCGATGTTAAAACTGATAGTGCACTTTTTGAAATTGCTGCTTTTGCTGCAGGAATTTTATCCATCTGCTTTCTCATATCCAAATAATTATTTGTCAGAAGAATAGAGTAATCAATGGTTGCCCCTAGCTGTACACAGTTTATAATAATGTAATCCATATATACCATACTTTCTCCCCATACATACTGCATTGTCATATTTAAAAATAAAGCTACCTCAATAGGAATAACAACAAAGATTGGCACCAGTACAGACCGAAAAGTAATCATTACAACGATGATAACTCCAATCAGAGAAATCAGTGACACTTTATTATAATCAACTGTCAAAACATTACGGATCTCCATAGTCGTTGGCGTCATTCCAATAATATAAGCACCTGTAGGATAAAATTGATGCACCGTCTCTGTCAGACGATCACTGCATTCGAAAGCATAGGCACTTTCAGAAACCGTACCTATCGAAATTAGCATTCTGGTATAATTTTCTGTCCTAAGCTCGCTTATCACATCTTTAGGTAAAAAATCTTCAGGAATGCCTGCTGGCAGAGAACCTGACAAAGAAACAACATAGTTCACAAAATCTAAGTCCTCCAAGCTTTCTGATAGCTTTTTTTCCCTTACAGTAGAACCGTTAGGTACAATTGCTAAAATCATATTGCTCTTTCCAAACTCCCTGTCAATAATACGAGCATCCTCATAGACTTTAGTTCCAGGACCTGTCCCCATAGCGTCATCGCCATAATAAAAAGTATTCATAGACTGTCCGATATAACAGGGGATTGCTAAAATAAGTATCCCAATTAAAACGGGCCCACGAATTCCATACATTATGTTTGAAAACTTATCAAAGGATGGCACAAAAGATTTATGTTTATATTTTTCTATTAAAGAATCATACTTTAGAATTAATGTTGGCATCAAAAAGAGCACCGATATTAGACTGCAAAGAATACCTTTCGTGAGTACAAGACCAATATCTTTCCCTATCATAAACTGCATTAGGACCATAACAATAAATCCAATAATTGTTGTAGCACCGCTAGAAAGGATTGATCTGCACGCATCCTTTAAAGCAGACTCCATTGCAGCTTCTCTTTCCATTTTCTTTTTCTTCTCTTTAAAAGTATGTAAAAGAAAAATTGAATAATCCATAGACACTGCTAACTGCAAAATTGCCGCAGTGGAAAAGGTAAAAAAGGAAATTTCCCCAAAGATAATGTTTGATCCCATATTCAATATTATGGCAATAACCATAACCATAATAAAGAGAAATGGCTCAAACCATGAGTCTGTAGTTAACGCTAAAATAATAAAAATAATCACTAAAGCTATGACCATAGCAATTGCAACTTCCTTTGTCACAGCCTCTTCTCTCTCTTTACAAGAAACAGCACTGCCTGCAAAGTTTGCATCAGGCCCTGCAATTTTATAAATCTCTTCCAGCGCGCGATGGGTAGACTTATCAGAGTCTCCATCTTCAAAAATCACTTGAATTTCTGCATTCCCATTTTTATAAAACCTATCTGTTAGTTCATTCGTACCAAAAGATTCTGGCATATAAGCATTCGTCGTCACATCTGGACCAATTGCCAATGATACGCCATCTACATCAGCAATTTTGTCCCTTACAGCTTTTGCTTCGTATAAAGTGACATCACTGAGCATAATTCTTGCCATACCAGGATATCCAAACTCATCTTCCATTAAATCCAAAGCTTGCTTTGTTTCTGTAGACTCTGGGAGATAAGTGCTCATATCATAATTTACCCCCACAAAAGGATAACTTAATCCACACAAAACAACTGCAATAAAAAATACCTTTTCAATCAATTTCCCGCGATGAACGATAAAATGAATGACTTGATCTAAAGTAAATTTATGCATATCTCCCTCCATTATTCAACATAGTATTGATTTATTAATTTTGGTATATTATAATACATTGTGTAAATAGATACAATATGCAAAGAAAATCATAATTGTTTAAAAATATATTTATCTTATCTTTTAGTTTTATAGTCAACAAATATTATTTTTATGTTCATTATCTAAGGAGGACTATGATGGATACAACCAAAGAAGATCGTCGAATTCGGCGGACAAAAAAACTGTTGAAACATGCACTTGCTGAATTAATGCAGGAAAAAGATTTTAAAAATATTACTGTAAAAGATATCACTGACAGAGCCGATTTAAATCGCGGTACCTTTTATCTACACTACACAGACACATATGACCTCCTAGAAAAAATAGAAAACGAAATATTAGAAAATATTCAATTGATGATCGATCAAAATTTTGAAGAATTAGATATCTCTGATTCTCTCTCTCCTGTCCTGTTCCCAATTGCCGAATATATAGAAGAAAATGCAGACCTTTGTCGTTCCTTATTGAATAACTATGCCTCACATGATTTTACAACCAAATTTCAGGATCTTATACAAAAAAATGGTGTTCAATTTGTAAAACAACAATATCCTGGAAATCAACAAACAAACGATACCTTCTTTTTAAGCTTTATTTCTTCTGGTATCGTTGGCTTAATACGCCAATGGCTAAATGAACCGAAATTCTCTCGACAGGAACTGGTTGTTATGGCAGATAAAGTTATTACAGGTGCGGCAAATAAATTGTTAACAAAATGAAAAAACAGACGTAATAACGTCTGTTTTTTCATTTATCCATACAACCCAACACAACTGCAAAAAATTTTGTACGTTCCTTTAGAGACGGTAAATATAAATATTCTTCTACTGTGTGAATCTTCCCTCCAATGGCAGATAATGCATCAACCGATGGTATGCCTAGAGAACTAAAATAGGCTGCATCTGTAGCGGCTGGGCTTGTATCCTCTTTGATCTTCATTCCTAGTAATTTGGCCGGAAGCTCTAACAGCTGATATGCGCGATGATTTTTTTCATTTTTTTCCATCGCCGGAAAGAGCGTTCGATATGATACCTTCACTTTACATCCATTTACATGGATTTTCTTCTCCAATGATTTTAAATTATCCTCTGCTTCCTGAAAAGAAGCATTTGTTGGCAACCCTGCAACACAAAACTCCCCATGAGCACTTCCTGCTACAATACCATTCGGCTTTCCACCCGTGATAGGTGCAACATTATAATAGATTTGACGGTCCATATCGCTAAATCCAAAAATTTGAATAATCTGATGAGCCATTTCTAATATTGCGCTTCGTCCTTCTAAATATGCAGCCCCTGCATGAGCCTCTTTGCCCTCTACATCAATCGTACCTAAAATAACACCCTTCCTGCTTGTAATAAAACTAGCTGAGCCATCGTTATTTTCCACACCACTTTCAAAGATAAAAGCATACTGAGCATCTTTTGCTTCTCTTGCATAGAGCTTACTCCCCGACTGCGTACCAATTTCTTCATCACAATTAAAAAGAAAAACAATTTCTTTCTTAGGCAAAAGACCTGCTTCCAACATAATTTTTACTGCGTAAATAGCAATTAAGACACCGCTTTTACAATCTAAGATACCTAATCCATAAGCATAGTCTCCCTCAATGTAAAAGGGGTGCTCTGCCGTTAAACCTTCTCCAAAAACAGTATCAATGTGCGCGTTTAATACTATTTTACCTTCTGGAGAGGAAGGGGTTAACTTTCCAACTAAATGTGTACCTAGCCCTTTTTCGTATACTCTCTGAACATCACAACCCATAGACTTCAAAAGATTCTCTATGATCTGTACAACCTGTGCATTACCTTTCTCATTCCATGTTCCACAATCAATTCCGCAGAAAGTTTTCAAATATTCTACCTGTTCATAAAAATACTTTTCAGCGCCCTGTGCAGCTTTTTCACATATGAAGTCATAATCTTTCATCTACCTACCACCTTCCCCATTCTGGTTATTCTAAAGTTGTGACAATTTCTGAAGGATCAATTTTTTCATCAATCAAACCTGCTTCATATAGCCAATCTACATTTTTACTCCAGCATTCCAAATCCTGTGTCAAAAATGGTGCATTTTCTTTTTCCATAATTGGAAGTAGGATGTCAAAACTTTTCTTTTCCACAGATTCTTTCAGTGGGAAATTATCAACATTTTGATTTTTCAGTAAAATTTGTAATGCTTCCTCTGGAGAATTTTTCATATCCTCAAATCCTTTTTGGGACGCCCTTAAAAATGCAGCATATTGCTCCTTCTTTTGTTCCAGATTTTTTTCTCCTACCACCAGCACAAGGGCATAATAATTAGGAACACCAAAGTCTGTAAGTTTAAAATAATTCATCTCAAAACCCTCTTCCTCCAATTGAGGAATTTCATGGTTAATAAAGCATCCAAAAGTTGCATCCACTTTATTGGTTGTCATAGAGCTCATTAAATCGAATCCTACATCTATGATTTCAACTTTATCGACATCTGCACCATTATCTCTAACTAACTTCTTGATTGCTTCCTCACTAAAAATTGTTCCTGTCAATCCAATTTTTTTGCCTTCCAAATCTTTTGGGGAAGTAATATTCTTTTCTTTTACAGACGCTACAATATCTAAAGGTTCTTGCACCACAGTTCCAATCGTTTTAATAGGAATATCTTCATTCACCTTATGCATAATACATTCATTTTGATAATAAAAACCAATATCTGCTTTGCCTGCAGCAGTCATTGTTATGGCATCACTTCCATTGGTTGGGCTTAGAACATTTACTTTCAAGCCTTCTTCCTCATAATATCCCTTCTCAATGGCTTCATAAATAAAGGCATGCACCGCATTAGGGTACCAGTCCAAAACCACATCAATTTCCTCTAATTGCTTGCTTCCTTCGTCAGTAGTCGTACTTTTTGAGGAACATCCAGAAAAAACCATAGCTACAGTCGCCATCACACAGCAGGTTAATACTATTTTTTTCATCTTCTTTCTCCCTTCTGTCTATCAACATAAAAAAGCCTTTCCCAAAAGGGAAAGGCTAAAACTTCCATTACGCTTCCCTACTCTGGTCTTAACCAGCAGGTTCAAAGGGTCAGGTTTTACCTTCTCAACTTAGCAATAAGTCCCCCCGCAAAATCACACAATATAATTTTTTATATTATAGACCAAAGAAAAAAGAATTGCAATCTTTTTTGTACAAAAAATTTTCCTAATTCCTTACTCAAAATCAATGACAGCGCCTTTATTGGCAGAAGCTGCCACTTTAGAATAAAGTCTCAAATATCCCCGCGGAATTTCCTTTTCTGGACGTTTCCAAGCTCTCAAACGTCTTTGGATCTCCTCTTCCTCTACTTTTAAAGAGAGAATTCCCTGATCTACATTGATATAAATCTCGTCTCCATCCTCAACGATAGCAATTGGTCCGCCTTCCGCCGCTTCTGGTGACACATGCCCTACAAAACAGCCATTGTTTGTTCCAGAAAAACGTCCATCTGTCACAAGTGCTGTACATTTCCCAAGACCCATACCATACATATATTTCATTGCTTTATACATTTCTCTCATGCCTGGGCCGCCCTTTGGTCCTTCATAACGAATTACTACAACATCTCCTGCGACAATCTTTCCAGCTAAAATAGCTTCTTCCGCTTCTTCTTCGCTATTAAAGACTTTTGCTTTGCCACAAAATTCATGAACAGCCGAATCAATGGCACCTGGTTTCGTAATGGCAGTATCAGGTGCTAAATTTCCTCTTAAAACAGCAATACCTCCTGTTTTACTAAACGGTTCCTCCACTGTTTTTATAATTTCGTCATTTGGCTCGTACAAGTACTGATAATTTTTCAAATTTTCTCGCAATGTCTGGCCTGTACATGTCATAACATCCAAATCCAAAATCTCTCCTAAACGTTCCATAACGCGCGGAATTCCACCAGCTCTATAGAAAGCTTCCATATCCCATTTTGCTGCTGGATTTACTTTTGCTACCTGAGGTGTTACCTTGTTTAATTCCTCAAATGCATCCACAACATTCAGCTTCATACCTGCTTCATAGGCAACAGCACTTAAATGGAGTACAGAATTTGTGGAACCACAAATCCCCATTGCAACTTTAATACCATTTTTCAGAGATCTATCTGTTATGATTTGGCGAGCTGTAATACCTTTTTCCGCCAATTCACAAATTTTTCTTCCAGATTCATAGGCAACTCTCAACCGCTCTGCATAAGTAGCAGGAACCAATGCACTGCCTGTCAGGCTCATTCCCATGGCCTCTGTAATACAGCACATTGTATTTGCAGTACCTAAAAATGCACAGGAACCACAACCTGGTGCCACAACATTCTCCAGCTTAGAAAATTCTTCTGAAGAAATTTTTCCTGCATGCAACATACCCGTAGCTTCATCTACAGATGTAAGATCTGTCTTTCTACCATCAAATACTTTTCCCCCAAGCATTGGTCCGCCATTGACTATAATTGCTGGGATGTCCAGCCTTGCTGCCGCCATCAACATTGCTGGTATAATCTTATCGCAGCTTGCCAGCATCACAATGGCATCCAACTTATGTGCCCTAGCTTCAATTTCAATCGAGTTACAAATAATTTCTCTAGATGGCAGAATATACTTCATTCCTAAATGTCCCTGAGCCACTGCATCACAGGCTGCAATTACCCCAAACTCTACAGGAGTTCCCCCGCCTCTATAGATACCATTTTTTACATACTGTGCTACTTGGTTTAAATTATAATGCCCAGGAACTAATGTATTCCATGAATTTGCAATTCCGATCATCGGACGTCCTGTCAGCTCATCATCGGAATAACCCATAGATTTAAAAATTGCCCTATAAAACGCATTATCTGGTCCAGAAAGTATTTCTTCACTACGGTATTTCATTGTTATCCCCCCATCAAATTTATTTTTTTATTTTAATTTTAGTATGGCTATCTCTATTTTTCAATGGATGCAACAAAAAAACTTGTTTAACACTTTTGATTTTCTTTCTTCATCAATACTAAACCAAGCAAATACCCACATAAAGCGCCGCCAATATGCCCCCAAATGTCAATACCACCATCTCCCATGCCAAAGGCTAACCCTGGAAAGAAGATAATCAATATTGTAAAGAAGGATAAGCCATCAATAGACCGTTTTTGAATCTGACTTAAAGCAAAAACCGCACCTAACAGTCCATAAATGGCACAGGATGCACCAATAGAAATAGTATTATGACTATTAAAGAGAATACTGATAATATCTCCTCCCAAACCTGCGCTATAATAAATTAAAAGAAAAGCTGTCCGTCCATAATACTTTTCTGTCCTACTTCCAAATACATATAAGTAAATACAATTTCCAATAACATGAGCTAATCCACCATGTAAAAACATTGAAGTAATTAGCCGATAGTATTCTCCATCACCAATAACAACATCAAATCCAGATCCGCCCCAAAAAATAGCTTGAGATAAATTTCCGCTGATTAATAATAGAATAAAAATGCCTGCATTTAACAAAACTAACCCTAAAGTTAATTCTATACCATCAGATTTCTTTTTCATCTCTGCTGACTTCTTGGCTGCCTCTTCAAATTGTCGAAAACTGATTGGAGCATTATTACATTCTACCTCTTCTTCCACTGCTTGACGGGCTAAAGTACCAATATTTAAAATCTCATCAGGCTGCCCTTGCGGCACATAGAGTATCTTTTCTTTTGGACGTATATTCCACCACACCTGAAGCACCTTTGTATCTGGTAAATATTGTTGATGAGATACCATTTCTTTTGTTTCATCTTTGTCACTAACCAACATATTGATACAAACTAAATGATTGCAGTGATACTGGTCCAAATCCTCTTCTATCTGTTTTAACACAATCTGTATTTGCTTTTGATACTCTAGCGGAGGTATCTTTTCTGCGTCTATCACACTGATTAAATAATAAATCGGGCTTTCATTTTTCTGTAAGACCATACCAAATGTTCGTTCAGAAATATTTTCTCCATCTCCAAACGCAGTAAGGACAGAAAATTCGTTTTGTATCAATTTATAGCTGATATTTTTTAAATAGTTGACAAACATAACATATCTCTTTCCTTTCCCATAGAAAAATACCCATTGGATGGGGAAATCCAATGGGCAACGGACAAGAAACGGGGATTTCTTATCCAAGGAGTAATGATTTTGCTATAATAAACATCTTTAAAAGGAGTGGATGTTCACATCTTTTTAATACTTATCCACACTTTATCCACAACTATAATACCATTTATTCACAGATTAGTCAACAGCCTAAAAAAATTTTTATAGCATCCAACCAGCCGCTAATAATAATAAAACACCGGGCAGCCCTAAAAAACCAACAATTGATGCTGTTAGTATATTGATCCCCACATAAATCCCCATTGGCTGTAGCAGCAAATTAGCCGCAGTCAATACAAAAACTCCTATTACACTGTTCAGTGTTACCTTCAGCAAAAACCGAATTGGTTTTGCCAAAACTAAAAGCATTAAAAACCCTGCACAGATCAAAATCATTGCAAAGATAACACTATCTGCCCCCATAGATATCCTCCTTTTTCTGTAAAACCATGAAAAAGATCAACTAATTTTTTCAAATCCTTCTGCTACTAAGCCGCTTTCTTTTGCCATTTTTAAAAAATATTGATACTTTTTGTTCAATGATATAATTTCATAGATATAGGAATCAATTAAGTTTTCATCTGTAACCAAATCAAAATTTCGTCTTGTTTGTTCCAGCTGTCCTTTAATTTTTTCAATTGATGCAATAATCTCTTTTCCTTCACTGGAAATATAATCTCCACCCTGTTTTTTTCCTCGCATAAAACCTATCCTCCGGTTACATTTTTTTCTGCTACTGTTAATATAATCAGTTTCACCAGTTTTATGCCAAAAAATAAAAAAACTGTCATAATGACAGTTTTTAATGACGACCAACATGTTGAATATAAGAAAGTGCAGATTTTGCTGTAATGCCGACAACAACTCCTGTGACAATACCAGAAATCAATAAGACAGGAAGATAGTAGATTACTTTTGTATTTTTAAGCATAATCATAGCCATAATAATTTGCCCAATATTATGAGCAATCCCACCTATCACACTGACACCAATCATGCTAAACCACTGACTTTTTTTAAGTAAACTCATCGCAAAAAAACTAAAAATCGCACCAGCTGCACTGTACATAAAACCTGCAAATCCACTAAATAAAACCCCTGCAATCAATATTCTGACTATAGAAATGTAAAAGGCATCTCTAGTTTCCATCGTGTAAAGTACCAATACAATTACAATATTGGCCAATCCAAGTTTGATTCCAGGTACTGCTACTGGTACAGGGATCATCCGCTCTACATAACTCATCAATATAGCCAATGCAGTAAATACCCCATAATATGCCACTTTCTTACTCATGACTTCCCTCGCTTAATTTGCAATCATATCAATATCATTGTTTTGCGCATCCCCTTGTATCTCAACTACAATTTTATGAGGCAGACAAATAATCGTTTCGTTTTTCTTAGAAATCGCTTTTTGGTTGACACAGATCTGATCTTTGCAATCCGCAGATATCATATCTGCCATACCATCTTTGATTTGAAGCGTATTCACATTGCCGTCCTCTGTAGGAATTTCTAAAATCTGATCTTCATGTAACGGTATCCTAGCAAATTCCTTATCCTCCACATAGATAACAACTTCTCCGCCGTCATTGCCTGGTCGCAACAGGCCTGAAAAATATAACCATCCTGCTGCTAAAATCAGTAGTAAAATTAAAATAAGATCTGATTTTTTCACTTTAACATTTCCTTTCTTATTTCTTTATAGCTTAACCTGTTTTATTAAAAAAAACAATATTAGCACTCATATTATTGAAAAAAATTTTTATTTGTCGCATAATATGGTCAAAAACTTTTTCAGGAGAGACGATAGACAATGAAAAAACTATTATTTTCTATACTAGCTATTTTTATGATCATACTAAGTAACGGCTGTTCGAAAAAAACTGAACCTGTTAGCAGTACAAGCTTCCTGCTAAACACAGTCTCTACCATTACAATCTACCAATCCGATGGACCAATTGAGCCATCTGTCTTAATTTCTCAGTGTTTTTCCCTTTGTAGAGAATATGAAAAACAGTTAAGCAGAACAGTTGCAGGTAGCGATGTTTCTAAAATCAATACTGCTGATGGAAAAGCTGTTCAAATCAAAAAATCTACCGCAGATGTCATTCAACGAAGCTTAGATTTTTATCATCTTTCTCAAGGTTACTTTGACATCACAATTGCCCCATTAAGCTCATTATGGGACTTTCAAGGAGAACAGCCTCATGTGCCTACAGATATTGAAATACAGAAAGCAATTTCTCATATCAACGCCAATGTTATACAGTTAAGCGGCGATACTGTGCAACTATCTGACCCAGAGGCTGCCATTGACTTGGGAGGAATTGCCAAAGGGTATATTGCAGATCAAGCGGCTGATTTTTTAAAAACAAATGGAGTTACCAGCGCTATTATCAATTTAGGCGGCAATATTGTTACCATTGGCGGCTTAGATGAATCTACACCGTTTCAAATTGGGATTCAGAAGCCTTTTGACCAACAAAATGCTGTCATAGGTTCTCTTTTTGTTTCTGATAAATCTGTTGTTACCTCTGGAGTGTATCAACGGTATTTTGAAGAAAACGGAAAAATATACCACCACATCATTGATCCAAAAACTGGGTATCCAAAAGAAAACAACCTTCTCTCTGTCACCATTATCTCTGACTTATCCACAGACGGAGACGGATTGAGCACTTCATGTTTCTTGTTAGGTTTAGAGAAAGGAATGGAACTAATAAATTCTTTAGAAAATATTGAAGCGATATTTATTGACCAGGATTATCAACTTCATTTTTCTGATGGTATTGGCACCAAAATTCAGTACAAACCATATGAAACATGAAATTATTCATCTATCGACTTTCCAATATTGTACATAGTTCTTGTGCCGCCTTGTTCTTATATAACAGTATCCCATGATATAGGGTTTCTCCTCTTATCATGGGTATTTTACTATTGAACATTATGTGGCTTTATTCCTCAGAAAAGTGAATTCATTATCATCGATTTGTATAAATTAATGGAATTCTTATAAAAATATATTTTATAACATGTATCTTGGAAAAGTGGACATTTTCAAAGAAAAAATATATAATGGTAAAAGGATTTGTCAAGTAGAAATATTGATTTGCCAATGAATTTATTAATCTAAATTGAGTATGATAGACGAAAGTTAAAATCATTATAGTGACAAGTTTTGTTAAAAGATTAAATTTTTTCTCGAAGTAAGTATTACAAAGAATGGAGAGGCAAAATGAACAAACATGCATTGATTACAGGAATTACAGGACAAGACGGGTCTTATTTAGCAGAACTTCTTCTTGAAAAAGGTTATGAAGTTTATGGAATAATACGAAGAAAAAGTGTTGTTGATTATGGTAATGTGGAACATATAAAAGAAAAAATTCATTTTATATATGCCGATATGACTGATATTATTTCCTTAATATCAGCAATGAAAATTTCTCAAGCAGACGAAGTATATAATCTTGCGGCCCAGTCTTTTGTCGCTACCAGCTGGGAACAGCCTATTGCCACAGCAGAAATTGATGCTTTAGGCGTTACAAATCTGTTAGAGGCAATTCGTACTGTAAGGCCAACTGCCAAATTCTACCAGGCTTCTACCAGCGAAATGTTTGGGCTTGTACAAGAAACCCCACAAAAAGAAACAACACCGTTTTATCCAAGAAGTCCTTATGGTGTAGCTAAACTGTATGGTCACTGGATTACAAAAAACTATAGAGAAAGTTATGGCCTTTTCACATGTTCAGGCATTCTTTTTAACCATGAAAGTGAAAGAAGAGGAAAAGAATTTGTCACACGAAAAATAACAGATTCTGTAGCAAGGATAAGATTAGGTGTACAAGACTATTTAGAGCTAGGTAATCTTGATTCTAAACGAGATTGGGGACATTCCAAAGACTACGTTCGGGCTATGTGGCTTATGCTCCAGCAGGATCAGCCTGATGATTATGTTATTGCAACAAAGGAAACAAGAACTGTAAGAGATTTTGTAGCTCTGTCTTTCCAGACAGCAGGAATAGAGGTTGAATTTAGAGGCGAGGGTGTAGATGAGATCGGTATTGATAAAGCGACAGGAAAAACAATCGTTAAAGTAAATCCTGTATTTTTCCGTCCTGCGGAAGTGGATATTCTTTTAGGGGATCCAGCAAAAGCAGAAACAGTTCTTGGTTGGAAAAGAGAAATATCATTTACAGAGCTGGTTCGTAGAATGGTAAAAAACGATTTATCCATTGTAGAAAGAGAGATCAAATTAAGAACCCTTTAATTTATATTAACTACAGAAGGAATGATGACTATTGAAAGCACTGGTGATTGGCGGCGCAGGTTTTGTAGGAAACCATTTAGTGGATCATCTAACAAAAGATAAGAAATGGGATGTTGCAATTACAAAGCTAGAAAACGAAAATATCTACAATAAAAATGTAGAAACCTATTCCCTAAATATATTAAATAAAGATGAAATCATTAATGTTTTAAATAAAGTTCAGCCTGATTATATCTTTCATCTAGCAGCACAAAGTTCTGTTGCCGCATCATGGAAAAATCCAGGCTTAACGATTGATATTAACATCAAAGGCAGCGTCAATGTTTTAGACTCTGTAAGAGAGGTCATACCTAAATCAAATATCCTTCTTATCGGATCTGGCGAAGAATACGGCCATATTCTTCCTAACGAGACACCTATTATTGAAGACAATCCTCTGCGTCCAGGGAATATATATGCTGCTACAAAAGCAGCGCAAAATATGCTAGGGAAAATTTATGCTGACGCCTATCAGATGAATGTTATTATGGTTCGTGCCTTTAACCATATAGGCCCTGGACAAGCACCTATGTTTGTTGTCTCGGATTTTTGTAAACAAACAGTAGAAATAGAAAAAGGAATAAAAGAACCGGTTATTCATGTCGGAAATCTTTCTTCAAAACGTGAGTTTACTGATGTGAGAGATGTTGTAAAAGCCTATAGTCTCTTGATAGAAAAAGGACGCAGAGGTGAAATTTATAATGTAGGAAATGGGCATGCAGTAGAAATTAAAGAAATCCTTAATCTAATTTTATCTATGAGTCAAAAAAAAATCTCTGTAGAAATAGATCAAAATAGACTAAGACCGGTTGATGTTCCTATCATAGAAGCAGATATAAAAAAACTTATAGATGCCACTGGTTGGAAGCAAGAAATACCTTTAGAGACCACAATCAAAGAAACTTTGGATTACTGGAGAAAAATTTTGTAAAGTAGGTTAAATAAATGAAAACTTTAATGGAATTATATAGATATAGAGAAATGATTGCAAGTCTAGTAAGAAAAGATCTACGAGGGAGATATAAAGGTTCTGTTCTTGGTTTTCTATGGACCTTTATCAATCCTCTCCTTCAGCTTTTTGTGTACACAATCGTGTTTTCGGTAATTCTTCATTCGGATATTGAAAATTATTATCTTCATCTTTTTGTTGCGTTAATTCCTTGGATATTTTTTGCTTCGTCTTTATCAGGCGGTGCAACCTGTGTTATTAGTCAGAAAGATATGACAAAAAAGATTTATTTTCCACGAATCGTATTACCAATCGCGTTTGTAACTACATGTTTTGTTAATATGCTTTATTGTTTTATTGTTATCTTTGCAGTAGTTCTTATCGCTGGAGTAACAATCAATCCAGTAGCCATTATATGTTTGATTCCAGTCATGCTTGTTGAGTATATTCTTTGTCTTGGAGCAGCATTTATCTCTTCCGCAGTAACCGTTTACTTTCGGGACTTTGAGCATATCCTTGGTATAATCACAATGGCGCTTCAGTATTTAACACCAGTTATGTATCCTATCGATATCGTTCCAGAAAATATTATACCGGTTTTTATGTTAAACCCTATGACGCCACTTATCACAGCCTATCGTGATATTTTATATTATGCACGTGTTCCAGATTTTACAACAATTGTACACGCTCTAATTTTGGGAGTTATTATTTTAATTGTAGGATACTTTGTGTTTGAAAAATTACAAAGGCACTTTGCGGAAGAACTATAAAACCAGGTCAAAAATAGAGATAAAAAGAAAAAAATCAAATAAATTTACTTTAGAAAATAACCCTTATCTAAATAAAACCGTTGTTACGTTTTGAAATATTAGCAAAAAACCAAGGAGATCTCTATGAGCGATATAAAAATAGCAATTGCGGGTACAGGCTATGTAGGACTTAGCCTTAGTATTCTTCTTTCTCAGCATAATCAAGTAACGGCAGTCGATATTGTCCCTGAAAAAGTGGACATGATCAACAAAAAAATTTCTCCCATTCAGGACAAAGAACTGGAGGAATATTTAGCAAAAAAAGATCTCAATCTTACTGCGACTCTTGATGCCGCATCAGCCTATCAAGATGCTGATTATATCATCATTGCAGCACCTACCAACTATGATAGCTCCAAAAATTTTTTTGACACTAGTGCCGTAGAAAGTGTCATTCATCAGGTAATTGACTGTAATCCAAATGCATTTATTATCATTAAAAGTACAATACCTGTGGGATATACCGCTTCACTTCGAGAGAAGTTAGGAAATAAAAATATTATGTTCAGCCCTGAATTTTTAAGGGAATCTAAGGCACTGTATGATAATCTTTTCCCAAGCAGAATTATTGTTGGAACAGACCTAAATGATGAGAGACTAAAAAACGCTGCTCATAACTTTGCAGCTTTAATGCAGGAGGGAGCAATTAAAAAGAATATAGATACATTATTTATGGGATTTACTGAGGCAGAAGCAGTAAAACTATTTGCCAATACATACCTGGCACTACGTGTATCCTACTTTAATGAGCTTGATACTTATGCAGAAATGAAAGGACTGAATACCCAAAAGATCATTCAGGGAATCTGTTTAGATCCGCGTATTGGTACCCATTATAATAATCCATCCTTTGGTTATGGCGGTTATTGTTTACCAAAAGATACCAAACAACTTTTGGCAAACTATGCTGACGTACCCCAGAATATGATTTCTGCCATCGTAGAGAGCAATAGAACAAGAAAAGATTTTATTGCAGATAGAGTACTAACTATGGCTGGTTATTATAATTATGATAGCCATGGTGAATACTGTGCGGCTGAAGAAAAACAGTGTATTATTGGTGTTTATCGTCTGACAATGAAATCAAATTCAGATAATTTTCGTCAGAGTTCCATTCAGGGCGTTATGAAACGAATCAAGGCAAAAGGTGCAACAGTAATTGTATATGAACCTACGCTGAAAGAAGGAAGTACATTCTTTGGCAGTTTGGTTGTAAATAATCTGGAAATGTTTAAAAAACAAAGTCATGCTATCATTGCTAATCGGTACGATAGTTGTTTAGATGATGTCATTGATAAAGTGTATACAAGGGATATTTTTAGAAGGGATTAAAAGCAAGTAGGCTATATATCTACCTGAGTTTTTTAAGTTTAAAACTTCAAAATATGACTATCTCCTATTCTTACACTGAAACCATTAGGCTCTATCCCCACTTATCTCATTTAAAAAAATCCCTTTACTATAGTCTAATATTTTCTATAATAAAGGGATTTTTTTATTTTGTAAGTAAACTTTTATGATGCGCTACTTCCGCTCATAACCAACATTGATGGATTTTCAAATGTAAACTTTGCTGTGTCATAGTTAAAGTCATTCGTCAAGATATTAGTCTCTGCCTGCTTTACCGCAAGAGCCGCTTGATCCACAGCTAACTGCGTTGTATTTCCAATCTCAAAATTCTTCTTTGCTGTATCATAATTCCTTTGCGCTGTAGATAATGCAGTTTCCAGAGAAATTCTGTTTGCTTCCAACTGTTGTAAAGAATTATATGTGCTACGAATTTTTTCCCTCATGGAATCCGAAGTATCTTTCAGTGTTCTCTCAGCCGTCTTCATTTTTACTTCTTTTGACATATAGCTTTCTGAAGCTCCATCATAAGCATAGGCATTTACACCAAACTTAGCACTTTCCGCATTAGCTTCTTGAATTTTTATATATGGGTCTGTAGACAATTTTCTTGTGACGTAAGATTCAATTCCTGCCTCAACTGAAACAGGTTCTGTATCCGCAGTGTACTCTATCGTGTATCTTTCTGCTGTATCAAAGCCTAACAAGTTATTTAAGCCTACATATAAACTTTGTATAGAAAGCTCTAAACTTTCCACTGCCTTCTTGGATTGCTCTAATTTATCCTTTGCTGTTGCAAGATCCACATCACTGAGCATTCCCAACTCATTCTTCACTCGACTTTGCTCATAACTTTCCTCTGCAACTGACAGAGACTGTTTTGCCAATTCTAACTGATCTTCTGCCTTTTTAATCTGAATAAAGTAATTCTTCACCATGTATTCTGTCGAAATCTCAATAATTTCTTTATTATATTTTGAATTTTGTAAGTTTGTATCCAAAGAATTGATGCTATTCAATGCAGATAAACTTACTGTTGGCAAAGTCGCAATAATCGTAGTATCATCTGGAACTGCAATATAATCCACAGTCTGCATCAACTTTTGTTTGCTGTCTTCCATCAATTCTACATTATCTTCCAATGTCTGGATAGAAGTATTATTATCTAATCCTTTTGCTAATGCCTCATCATAATTTAATACATGATCCTCTAAAGCAGTTTTTAAATTTACATCAACCTTTTCTTTCTTATTTGAGTAAGTGATTTGCCCTTCTTTAGCAAAAACACCTGTTGGGAATATCATAACAGCCATTAACACAGCTGCTATTCCTCTAAAACATTTCTTCTTCACTGTCAAGACCTCCTAAAGTCATTACTCATCTTTATAATTATCATTTTTGAAATTAAATGTCAATTCTTCACTAGTTGCAGTTGTTGTTCCATTTTCTCTCAATGTTACTGTCAAAGATGCATTCTTCCAGTTTTCTGGGAATCTATCAAACACCAGATATCCAGCATATTCATCACTGTCGCTGTCATCATCTTTCTGCTGAATGTCGTTATACCATCCCTTATCCCACATACTATTATTCTTTAACATATTATATTCTTTTCCATCTACTTTTACAACAGCACTATTTTGCGCCAACTGATAGCGATTAATTTCACTCTTATTGATAACTTCTATGTATATTCTAGTACCTTGTACTGATTCTGTTGTATCCACATCTTGAGTAGAAATTCCTGTTACTGAAACTTTATAATTGCTTGTTGACTTTGATACTGGCAAATCAGAATAAATTGTTACCCCATCTGGTTTTTCATCTTCAGATACATAAACCGGCACTTCTTTTTCCACAACTTTTTCTATATATTCTGTCTTTATCTGAGGCTCTGGACTATAGACAGAAATCAGCTTTTTATTTTCATCCCACTGAACTTCAAATCCTAATGTCTCTGCCAACCAACGCATTGGTACATAAGTGGATCCACCATAGTTTAATACTGGCAATGTTGATGGATTTGCTACAACCTCATCATTGACTTTAAAAAACGCGTCATTAAAGACCAAAGTCATAACACTAGAATTCGCTGCCAATACACTTGTTGTAAGCATACACGCTGCTCCTGCCATAAAACCAAGGATCAGCTGTCTATATTTCTTCATAAAAAATCCTCCTTAAAGAATTACTAAAATTATAATTAATTTTTAGCTCTATGTAATAAGGATACGATATTCAAGAAAAAAAGTCTACCCTTGTAACTAAATTGAAATAAAAAAGTCTCAAAAAATAGTTTTATTCTAAATCTTTTTTATCTCCCTCATCCTTCATAGGACACTTAAAATACTTACACATTCCTACAAAAAATTAACCCTTCCTTTTGGTATATAATTAAAAAAAACAAGAGCCTCACAGAGGAGGCTCTTGCCGCTATATTTACTTAATTTATTATTTAAATTAGTTTAATGTAGCTGTTCTTGTAGCTTCGTCCCAAACGATCTTTTCATCTGTTAAGCCCAGAGCATAGCCAAGGTCTCTTACAGGGATGAAAATTCTTTCGTCTTTGATGATAGCTGGTGTGTTCATAGGTACATCGATACCCATGATGTTCATTACGTTCTTACCAACTGTCATGGAGAAGTTTCTGGATCCCATGTTGAAGAATGCTGTCTTGGAAGCGTCATCCCACTTAATAGCAGCTACGCCAGAGAGAGCTTCAACGATAGCTCTTACAGGGAGCATCATGTATCCATCAGAGTTGATGAATGCAGGAACATCCAGAGTAATTTCTTCTTTACCAGTTTTCATTGTTGTAGCATCAGCTGTGATAACAAGTGTTGTTGTGAAGGAAGAATCATCCTGGTCACGACCTGCTGTAACAACTGTTACATAGTCTTCAACAACTGTTACGGAATCGCAATCGAAACCAGCTGTCTTTGTCTTAGCATCGTTTGCATTGGAAGCGAACAGTGGATCTTCTTCGATGTATTCATCTGTATAATCGATGATTTCGATATCGCCTGCATTGTCAACGAAATCTGGGTTAGTTAATGTCTTGTCATCCAAATCTTCATCAACGTTAGCTGCCAGTTTCAGAGCATAGTTACCAACTGGGATAGTTCTGTCAAGGTACAGGGAGTTGCCTGTTAATTTCAGAACAGCTGGAGTCTTAGAAGAAGCGGATTTGATCTTAATCTTGATCAGGTTACCATCTTTTTCAACTTTGTCGATCTTGATATCGCCTTCTACTACTTCGATTTCTGGAGTAGCGTCAAAGTCGATCTTGTCAAGTTTCAGAGTAACTGTAGAGTTGGATGGAAGAGCGCCTGCTTCGTTTTCTGTAATTGTGATGTCGCCAGATGTAACTTTTCTGTAGTCGATAGATACGTCCTGAGCGTCAGCTGTTACAGTAACAGGAGCAACTACTTTAGCTACTGTAGCTTCCAGTGTACCATCGATAGATGGTCCGCCAAGAGATGCTACTACGTCGCCTGTGAAGTCTGGAGCTGTTTCTACAGTGAACTGTAATTCAAGTTCCATCTTCTTGTCTTCCTGAGCATAGAAGCCAGTGATTTCAAGTTCTCTTCTGTCCTTGTCGTTGATTTCAATTTTCTTTTTATCGCTCTTAGATTCGTCAACTTTATCAGAATCTGTCAGTTCAGCATCGATGAATTTAACGCCTTCTGGAAGAGTGATTGTTGTTTTTCTTCCTGTCCACCAGGAATTAGGAGCTGTTTCTTTGATTGTAACTTTCAGAAGATCAACATCGCCGTTGTCTCTACCAGAGAAGATTGTAGGAACGTCAGCATCTTCAGCTTTGAATGTTACACCATAGTCAACTGTCTTAGCAGCATCTACAGTAGCTTTTGTAATACCGCAGCCGCTTACAGTAATTGTAGCGATGTCGCCAGCATCAGACTCATCATCTTCTACTGTGATACCACTGATAACGATTTTGATTTTAGATGTTTCACTAGGCTCACCTTTTTCAAAATCGAATTCGATTGTATCATCGTTTTTGTTGATTACACCGTTTACTGTACCCTGAGCGAAAGTACCTTTACCGTCACCAGTTACGATTTCAGCCTTAGGTGTACCAGAGAATGTGTAATCTCCGCTAACTTTCAGTTTTAATGTACCTTTCTTTAAGGAACCTGGAACAACTTCTGTGATAACGATTGGTTTGATTTCAACTTCGTCATCAATTGCCATATCTTCTACTTTTTCAATTGTTGTTGTTGTGTCTCCAGAAGATACTGTAGCGAATGTGTAAGTACCAGCGGATACAGCAGAGTCAACAGGATCAATTGTTACTGTAGCATCTCCGTCGTCTTTCAGTGTAACAACGAGTGGAATTAAGTAACCTTCATCTTTATTGTTCAGCTCAACCATGCCTTTTGCTGTAAACATAGCCTGTTTAGCTGTTAATTTTTTGTAAGATACTTCAGCTGTTCCTGCATCAGTAATTGTACCAACTTTCTTTAATGCTGCAGCATCATACTTACCTTCGTTGTTGTTATCATAGTCCATATTCCACTCTGCGTTTGTCAGAGTTAAGATGAATGTATCGCCATTTGCGCTGAAATCACCTTTTGTTTTCAGGAACAGATAGCATCCATCCTCTAATTTGTACTCAACGTCTTCTTTACCGGAAACAACTTTGGAAATTTTGTTTTCAGATGAAGCAAAAGAAGTCATAGGTACAGCTGTTACAACCATAGCACCAGCTAATAATAAAGCTAATTTTCTCTTCATTTGGTTTTTTTCCTCCCTTTAAATGTGTGGTTTTGTGTAGAGAAGCCTGAAAAGCCTCTTAATACGGATTGTATTATAGCACCCCTAACCCCTTTACGTCAACACCACTTCTGAATGTGTAACAATTCTGTAATATGAACTGTTACCATACTGTCCCCGTGTGTTGGTCGGGTTCTTAATGCTGAATTCATTATAGCCTGAGAACTTTTTTTTTGCAATAGAAACAGTTAACTTGTAATTTAACTGTAACAGATGGCCTATTTTTTGCTGTATTTTGGATAAATCCTATGATTTTACCCATATTTTGTATCTGTTTTGTTACAGATATATTACACGACCCCTTTCCTGACAACCTGTAACTGGTGAGTTTAAGATTTATTTTTTTGTTATTTTCAAAGTAGTATGTTATACTGCTACTATAAAAATATCTGTTGAAAGGAGAAGTTACAGGATGCAGTTTTTCTATTCATCCAATGCCTCCCAAGCAAATGCTATTTCTATTCCTAACGATTTTATTGAAAAGTTCGTTCCCACAGCGGAACCGCTTTTCACTGCTGTTTATATTTATACCTTATATAAATGTGTTCAAAATGAACCTTGTGACAGTATTTCTTTAGCCTCTGTATTTCATTCTTCAGAGGATGAAATTGATGCTATCTGGCATTTTTGGATCCAACAAAGCTTAGCCATATTAAAAAATAACCGCATTGAGTTAACCCCTCCCTCTTCTGGTAAAAAAAGAGTGGTCAGCACAAAAGCTCCTGTCTATAGCCCACAGGAGTTAGCACTATATCAACAAAACGATGCAGGAGTTAGAGATATTTTTTCATCCGCCGAATCTTATTTAGGCAGAATCCTCTCGCAAAATGAACTCTCCATTCTTTTTAGTCTTCACGATTGGCTAGGCTTTTCTTTTGAGATGATTGAATTTATGCTAGCATACTACGCCTCCACCGGAAAAGCATCCATTCGTTATATTGAACAAGTAGCAATTAATTGGAAAAAGGAAGGAATCGATACACTGGAAAAGGCAAGACAAAAAGTGGACGAGCCCGGAAAAGACTACTATTATATTATGAAAGCTTTAGGGATATCCGGTCGAAATCCTGTGGCAGCGGAAATAAACATTATGAAGAAATGGCTAGAACAGTTTAAGTTTTCTTTAGATATTATTGAAGAAGCATGTGAGAAAACTGTTTTGCGTATTGGCAAAAGCAGTTTCTCCTATGCCGATTCTATTCTCACAAACTGGTATAAAAACGGAGTAAAAACTAGGGCGGACGTCCGCCGTCTTGACGAAGCCTTCGCTTCTGCCCGCCGTCCGCAGACCGTGGAAAACAAACCTAAACCCCAGCCAAAAACAAACCGCTTTGTCAATTATGAACAGCGTGACTGGGATTTTGAAGAACTAGAAAAGAAAGAATCCGAGTATTTACGTCGTAATCTGAAAGGATAATGTTTTATGCCAAATAAATCGTCCCTCTACCGCACCATTTTGCGAGATTATGAAAGAACAAGAGATCTCGCCGCGGCAGAACTAAAAAAGAAGCAAGAAAAAATTTATCATAGAATCCCTGAGATTCAACAAATTGATGAGAAAATCTCTCAAACCGGCTTATCCATCGCACGAGCTGTTCTTGCTCAGCCTAAGAAAGCTGCCGAACTAACTACAAAACTACAAAACGATATTGCTCTTGCAAAAAAACAAAAAGCTGATTTGCTGGAACAGGCTGGTCTTCCAAAAGACTATCTTTCCATAAAATATCAATGTACAAACTGTAAAGATACTGGTTATATCGGTTCTACCCTTTGCCCTTGTTTTACACAAAAATTAGTGGAAGCAGCATACAGCTTCTCAAATTTAAAGGAAATCCTCGCAGATGAAAATTTTGATTCCTTTGTCTTTGATTACTATTCACCATACCCTGATGAAAAGACAGGTATCTCCCCAAGGGATAACATCAAAGAAATCTACACTGTCTGTGTCAATTTTGTAAATAAATTTGATGTATCTTTCCAAAACTTAATGATGTATGGTAGCACAGGCTTAGGAAAAACGTTTCTCTGCAACTGTATTGCCAAAGAACTTTTAGACCAAGGAAAAACTGTTCTCTATACGACAGCAGCACAGTTATTTAAAATGATTGAAGAACTCCGATTCCGACATAACGAGGATCAGGAACCTGATTCTTATCTAGACGATATTCTAACTGTAGATTTACTGATTATTGACGACCTAGGAACTGAATTTTCTACTGTTCTCTCAAGCTCAGAGCTATTCAGTATTCTTAATACTCGTTTGTTAGAGAAAAAACCAGTAATCATTTCCACAAACCTAGCCTATCAAGATTTAATTCATCAGTATTCTGATCGAATTATTTCAAGAATCACCGGAAATTACACTGCTTTAAGATTCTTTGGCAAAGATATCCGACTGATTAAAAAATTTGACCGCAAAGAATAAAACTACTTCCTTCTTTTGTTCTCCATTCTAATTATCAAAAAAGACCACAGAAATTCTGTGGTCTTTTTTGTTTTTCCTACATCATTTTATTATCACTTGACACATTTCCATCGCTTTCAAAGCATTATCATGGGATTGGGGCGTCACACCTGCACAGCACTTACTATCCACAGATAATAAAAGATTTGGCGCAAAAGCCTTAATCAACAGTGCATTAGAAATTACACAGATGTCTGTGCATAACCCAATTAACTCCACCTCATCAAAGGATTGATCCACAATATATTGTGCTAATTGTTGAGAAGCAAATGTATTTTTTTCAAATCGTTTCCCTGGAATAGATTGAAGGCTTTTGTGGAGTTCCCAGCCTGGACTAAACCGGATACAGTGCGGAATTGGCAAATGTTTTCCCTCTTGTGTATCCATATAATCCTCATTATGGGTATCTAGAGTAAATACAATCTCATCAGAAGCTTTTAAAGAGGATTTCACTTTCTCTAAAACCAAAGGCAACCTTTCCTGTGCTTCCTTTGTGCCCAAAGCTCCATCAATAAAATCATTCTGCATGTCCACTACTACTAATAATTTTTTCATAGCAAAACTCCCTTAACCTAATTGTTGAAGCTTTTCCTGTGCCTGTTTGATATAAACTTTTGTCTGATCTGTCAAGGTCATAATTTCTGTCTGATTTGTCTTGGCCCAATCCTGTACCTCTTGCTCCAGATTTGCAATTCTTGTTAAAAGTTTCTTTGCATCTTCTAAATTTCCAGCCTCGATATATTGATCGGCTACAAAAAGATAGCCTTGTGCCATTTCCTCATACCGTCCATTATCCATCCGGCCATATTCAATTGCCTTATCCATATACGAAAGACCTAAACTGTAGGCATTAATTTTCATTGTATAAAAGGATGCTGCTTCCATATTTATAATTGGGTTATAGGGATCTTGTTTCAGAGCACCTTCAATGGCATCCTGGTGAACTTGGAGCACCTGTTGAAGTATCTCTTCTCTCTGTTGCTTCTGTTCCGCGGTTTCAGAAGTATTTGGCATTGGAGAAGAAAGGATATTTTCTGCCATACTGCACAGTGTATTTAAATCATACTGGTAATCCCCGTCAACAGCTTTTTCCATAACTCGATAGGATGTGTTCCATGGGTCATCATTAGCAGCGTCCGTCATTGTATTAATATCATCTAACAACTGTGAAGTTCTCACTTGAACCTGATCCCCGCTATAATGCTCAGTGACTTCAGTTGCATGCGTTCTTGCATAGGCTGCATTGGCTGTATTATATCCCATAATAACAGCAAGCAGTGTACATACAGACACCGGTATTGAGGCTGGGATTTTTTTTACAGAATAACTTTCATCTGTAAAACTGTGGAAAAATCCTAAAAACGCAAACATCAGCAGTAATAACGATAAGTAAGAAAAATTGAAGTCCATCGTAGCCTGCAAAAACAACATTAGGACACATCCTATAGCCATAACAATTTGTCTGCTATCAGAAGTTTTCCTCAGCCTTAAAAAAAGCCTGCCTGCCGACACAACTAAAAATAACAATGCTGCAAGTCCAACAATACCACTTTCCAAAATAATCTGAATCACATAACTATGGACTTCAGAGGAATCATACAAAACATGCTGGTAGGAACGATACAAAGAGTTCCACGCACCACCACCAGCGCCAACAAAAAGATGATCTTCTATGATCCCCCAAGCATCCTGATACATACTTGTTCTGCCATTCGTTTTGTCAGCACTAGTCAAATTAAATCGATCAATAATTGACTGTGGAATTATTTTTTCATAAAGCCCAGTAACAAAAACTAAGATCAAAGCAATTCCTAGCAAAATAGCTCCAAACAAGATTATTTTACGATAAGTTGAGTTAGATACCCGATTCAACTGATTCTCACTGCGAACAGCAAAAAAAGTGAGTAAATACGCAATCACCATACTACAAATCAAAATACCATAACCTACCAACCGTGTTGATAGAAAGGGCTGTACAGCTGCAATTGCTTGATTAATACTTGTAAAACACTGATAAACTCCTGTCGCACCTATTCCCCCTACAATCATGGCTGGAACAGAAGAGACCATATATCTTATCTTGTCCGTCTTTCCATGTAACAGGAAATAGAGAAGAAAATAAACAAAGGCAAACGTCATCATGCCACCTCTGGACAGTGTCACTAACATGGCTGGTAACATTAGTCCTAACAATGAAGAATACAGCGCTCTAAGCCAAGCTTTCTTTTCTTCTATAGATAACATGATTAAAATAAAACCTGTTAGGCCAAACAAGGCCGCACTAGCATTGGCGTACTGAAGTAAACCATAGACACGATAGCCATCAGATCCCATTTCACTAAGAGAAAGCACCTTTGTCAAAACATCCCCTAGTGCAGAGTCTACAGCTAAAAAAGCACCCAAGACCCCTGGAACTAAAAGGATATGAAGAAAGATCTTGCGAGAAACGCCATCGCGTAACAGATCTGAACTAAGTATAAAAATAACGATGACAAGACTATAGCGCAGCACACTGTCGTAAGCGCCATATTGATTCACTGCCTGACCTGTAAGAAGAGGAAGTAAATACGCAAGTAACAAAAATGTCACCACAGGCACAAGCCATGTCCTGTGGACAAAAGGGTCCTTTCTCACACTTTTTCCAATGCTCCAGATAATGACCAATAAAAACAACAAAACACTAAAAACTGTGTATTCCTTTGCAAAAAACAGCCCTCGAAAAAAAGGCATTGCTGCTAAAACAGATGCTAGAATAACAACAAAGACGGTTTGATAAATCGAAACTGATTTTTCCGGCAAATTGCCTTCTTGCATAATAAAAGCCTCCTTTACCTAAAATTTTGAAAAGCCCTTTAGAATGGTTCTAAAAGGCTCTTTCTTTTCATTTTTCTTTCGCAATGGCTGCACCGACGAAATCCACAAAAAGCGGATGAGGACGATTTGGTCGCGACTTAAATTCTGGATGGAATTGTACGCCCACAAACCATGGATGGTCCTTTATCTCTACAATTTCTACTAGCTTTTCATTTGGCGAAATACCTGTAATCTGCATTCCTGCTCCTTGAATTTCTTTTCTGTACTCATTGTTAAACTCATAGCGATGACGATGACGCTCATAAATTAAATCTTCTTGGTAAGCATGGTAAGCAAAGGAGTCTTTACCAACAAGCTTACAAGGATATGCACCTAACCGCATCGTGCCGCCTAAATTGTCAATATCCTTTTGTTCAGGCATAATATCAATCACAGGATGTGTTGTATCTGGCTTTACTTCAGCCGTGAAGGCATCTGCATAACCCACAACATTTCTTGCAAACTCAATTACAGCACATTGCATACCAAGACATATGCCGAGAAATGGTATCTTTTGTTCTCTAGCATAGCGGATAGCAGAAATTTTTCCTTCTAGCCCTCTGTCACCAAAACCACCAGGTACCAAAATTCCATTTGTATCCTTAAATATCTCAGAAGCATTTTCATCTGTCACATCTTCCGCATTAATCCACTGAATGCTCACATTCGTTCCATGCTCCAGACTTGCGTGGTAAAGAGATTCTACAATAGATAAATATGCATCATGCAGCTCTACATATTTTCCTACCAAGGCAATATTTACATTTCCAGTTAATGCCCGTTCTTTTTCTATCACACGATTCCATTCTGTAAGATCTGGCTGTCTAATATCCAAACCAAGTTTTTTGCAGACAGTCTTTGCAAGACCCTCTTTTTCCAACATTAAAGGAATTTCATATAAAGTATCTGCATCTAAGTTTTGAATAATACTCTCATCTGTTACATTACAGAAAAGCGCAATTTTATCCTTCTGACTTTTAGAAATTTCGTGTTCCGTTCTACATACAATAATATCCGGCTGAATTCCTATAGAAAGAAGCTCTTTTACAGAATGCTGTGTTGGCTTTGTCTTCATTTCGCCGCCTTTAGATAAGTAAGGAATTAAAGTAACGTGAATATAAACACAGTTCTCCTTTCCCACTTCTCGTGATACCTGACGAATTGCCTCAAGAAATGGATGGCTTTCAATATCACCGACTGTACCGCCGATTTCCGTAATCACGATATCAGATTGGGAAGATTTTCCAGCACGATATACTCGTTCTTTAATCTCATTTGTAATATGAGGAATCACTTGTACCGTTGCGCCTAGGTATTCTCCCTTTCTTTCCTTATTTAATACAGACCAATATATCTTACCTGTTGTTGTATTATTGTTTACTGTTAGATTTTCGTCAATAAATCTCTCATAATGGCCCAGATCCAAATCTGTCTCAGCGCCGTCATCTGTCACAAAAACCTCTCCATGCTGAAATGGACTCATTGTACCAGGATCAAGATTAATGTACGGGTCAAATTTCTGAATGGTAACACTGTAGCCTCTTAATTTTAATAAACGGCCCAACGAGGCTGCCGTAATCCCTTTTCCTAATCCAGATACAACTCCTCCTGTAACAAAAACATATTTCGTTTGCATACTCCTTACCCCCGAGTAAAATTTTGAGTGATATACTTTTCGCACATAACTTATTGAAATTTTATCAATAAAAACTTCTTTCTATATTATCATATTTTTCTGCATTACTCAACATCGGAAATCATTTTCATTTGCTTCCCACAATATTTTCGGAACAGTTTGCTGAAAAATATCAACTGGATGACAGCTTTTTCCCACGATCTTTCAAAATATTTCCCTAATTGTCATCAAAAAATTCATAAAAGTATTTATTAAATAGAGATAATATGTTAAAATGTTTAGGAATATGCAGATGACTGAAAGACTAACAAATTGTAAATACTAGCTTTATGTTTTTCATCAAAACAAAACGTCTGCAAACAAAAATGATTTTAAGGAGAGAATATAAATGAGTAGTCTTTATGAAAAATGGTTAGTGAGTGCCTTTACCAGAGATGGCAAAAGCATTGATAAGACATGGGATGCCTACATGCCAAAGGAACAAAAAATTTATGAATATATTTTAGGAGAAAAAGTTACAAAACTAGGTGGTACAATTGCAGAAATAGCTGCAAAGTACAACATGACTCCAGTAGAAGCTGTTGCCTTTGTCGATGGCATTAACGAAGCTCTCATTAATCCATATGATGTCAATACTTTAGAGGAAAATACAGTCGTTGAACTTGAGATTGATTTTGAGAAACTTTATAAAAAAATGGTAGAGTATAAAGCAGATCATCTTTATTCTCTTCCACAGTGGGATAATATTTTTACAGAAGCTCAAAGAAAAGAAATGTTTTTGGATCAGAGAAATTCCAAAACAATTATAAAGGGCGCAAAGGTTGGCCGTAATGATCCATGTCCTTGTGGAAGCGGTAAAAAATATAAACATTGCTGTGGCAAAAATCAGTAATGGATACGATTATAGAAACATTTGACCCTGCCCATCCTGATAATAGCGTCATAGAAAAAGCCGCCGGCATTCTCCAGCAAGGAGGCCTGGTGGCTTTTCCTACAGAAACAGTTTATGGTCTGGGTGGAAACGGTCTTGATGTAACAGCCTGTAAAAAAATTTACGCGGCAAAAGGGCGCCCATCTGATAACCCGCTGATTTTGCATATTGCAGACGTCAAAGATTTAGACCGTATTGTCAAATATATTCCTGAAAAAGCAAAACCTGTGATAGATCATTTTTGGCCTGGTCCAGTTACATTAATTTTTCCAAAAGCTGACTGTGTTCCTCTGGAAATCACAGGTGGCTTTCCAAGTGTTGCTGTACGCTTTCCATCAAATGAAATCGCACGGTTGGTCATTCGAAAATCTGGGCTTCCTATTGCCGCTCCTAGCGCTAATTCCTCTGGTAAACCTAGTCCAACACGGGCTTCCCATGTGGCATATGACCTGAATGGCAAAATAGATATGATTATTGACGGAGGTCCAACGCAATGGGGATTGGAGTCTACAATTTTGGATGTCACCTGTGATCCACCAATGATTTTAAGGCCCGGTGCAGTGACAAAAGAAATGTTAGAGGCTATTTTAGGTCCTATCTCAGTCGACCCCACAGTGCTTAAAAAACCAGAGCCTGGAATGAAACCGAAAGCTCCTGGAATGAAATATACCCATTACTCGCCACAAGCTCAAGTCATCCTTGTGAAAGGAGAACTAGACTTAGTCAGTAAAAAAATCAACGAACTAACTAAAGAACAGATAAAAAAAGGTATTCGTGTAGGAATTATGGCAACAGAGCAGACCAAAGACCGCTATCCTTTAGGACAAGTATTAATTGTTGGCAATCGTCAACATCCTGAAACCATTGGAGCTAATTTATTTAAAATGCTACGGAAATTCGATTATTTAGGGGTAGATATCGTTTATTCAGAAGTTTTTGACGAAACAGGAGAAGGTGCTGCCATTATGAATCGTCTAAATAAAGCTGCTGGCTATCATTATATTGAAGTTTAATTCTAAAATGAGGAGGTTTATATGATAGGATTAGGTTGTGACCATGGTGGTTACCAATTAAAACAGGAAATTATAAAATATTTAGACCAGAAAAAAATTCCTTTTAAAGATTTTGGTACATATTCCGAAGAGTCCTGTGATTACCCTAAATTTGCCCATGCAGTGGCTCACGCAGTCGTAAAAGGCGAATGTGAAAAAGGAATTCTAATCTGTGGTACAGGGATTGGTATCTCTATTGCTGCCAATAAAGTCAAGGGAATCCGTGCTGCATTATGCCATGATTGCTTTTCTGCTCGGGCTACAAGAGAACATAATAACGCTAATATTCTAGCAATGGGTGGCAGAGTTATCGGCCCTGGTTTGGCAGTGGAAATTGTTGACATTTTCCTGCACACAGAATTTTCAAATGAACAACGGCATCAAAGGCGTATCAATCAAATTGAGGAAAACTAAAAATCGGAGGTTTTATTATGGGAAGACTAATTATATCTGATCATCCGTTAATACAGCACAAAATGAGTCTTTTAAGAAATAAAGAGACTGGTTGCAAAGAATTTCGCGAGCTGACAGAAGAAATTGCTATGCTATTATGTTACGAGGCTACAAAAAATATAGAATTAACAGATGTAAAGATTGAAACCCCCCTTGCTACAGCAGACTGTAAAGAAATGAAAGACAAATTTGCTGTTGTCTCTATCTTACGTGCAGGGATTGGTATGACAGATGGAATTTTAAAGTTGATTCCTACAGCTAAGGTTGGACACATCGGCCTATATCGTGATCCAGCTAGCCTTATTCCAGTTGAATACTACTGTAAATTGCCTGCGGATATCCATGAACGCAGAATTATTATAGTAGATCCAATGCTCGCTACCGGTGGCACAGCCACAGCAGCAATCACGTTTCTTAAAGAACACGGCGCAAAAAAAATCTCTTTCTTATGCATTGTCGCCGGACCTGATGGAGTAAAACAACTACAGCAGGAGCATCCTGATGTTGATGTATATACCGCCGCATATGATGCCATCATTAATAGCAAAGGGTATATTGTACCTGGGCTTGGTGATGCCGGTGACAGAATTTTTGGCACAAAATAATCCGTGCCTTTTCAAGGAGTGAATATCATTGGCTCATAACTGGTTACTTTATATCGCTGCTTTTGCCTGTGCATTTGCTATTTCCTTGGTTACAACCCCTTTAGCAAAACGTATTTCAGAGCTAACTGGGGCCATCGACTATCCTAAAGCAAGAGGAATGCACAAAAAACCAATGCCTAGAATGGGCGGTATCGCAATCGTACTTGGTTTTATGATTACTGTTCTTCTGCTTTGCCGCTTTGTAGATGGACTTGATATGAAGCAGTTTGTCGGTCTTATTACAGGAAGTCTCATCATTGTTGTTCTTGGCATATTCGACGATATTAAGAATTTACCACCAAAATTAAAATTAAGTGTTCAGATCATTGCTGCATTGGTCGTTATTTTTTCTGGTATTCGCATCAATGTTGTTCTTTGGCCTGTCACTGCATACTTACAAAAATTAAGTGCCCCTATTACACTTTTATGGATCATTGGTGTAACAAATGCCGTCAATTTAATTGACGGGCTTGATGGGCTTGCAGCTGGTGTGTCTTCTATCGCTTCTTTGTGTCTTATGGTTTTATGTATTATTACAGGAAGTGAAGTTGCAGTTATGCTCACAGCCGCTTTGGCCGGCGCCTGTTTAGGATTTCTTCCACGAAATTTTAACCCTGCGGAACTATTTATGGGCGATACGGGGGCAACTTTTCTCGGCTTCGTTTTGGCAGTTACCAGTATTCTTGGTGTATTTAAAGGGTATGCCATTTTAGCTGTCATTGTGGCAATGGTCAGCTTAGGCCTTCCAGTATTTGACACCCTGTTTGCTATGGGCCGTCGGATTGCCCATCATAAGCCAATTATGCAGGCTGATCGTGGTCATTTACATCATCGTTTAATTGATAAAGGCTTTTCACAGCGTCAAGCTGTTGTCATTCTTTATCTCATTAGCCTATTTTGCGGGTTATTAGCAATCTTTATTTCTCTTAGAGACCTGAGAGTGGCTGCTGTTGTCATTCTTACTGTAGTTATTTTAAGTTTTTTAATCTATGTCTTTAACTATCTAAATAATAAAAACAATAATGATAAATAACAAAAAATGCCTGTATTTTAAAAATACAGGCATTTCTACTTATTTTGTATATGGAACAATCTCTACTTTTTCCAAAATAATATCCTCTACCGGTTTGTCGGTTTCATCCGTTTTTGTTTTAGCGATGGCATCAACTACATCCATTCCCTCGATTACCTGACCAAAAATTGTATATCCATAATCTAAATCTGGGGTACCGCCCAGCTGTTCGTAGTGCTTTTTAGCCTCCTCAGAATAGTTTGTACGCAACAATTTTCCTGTATTCTGATTTGTAAGCAGTTCGTCTGCCCCATACTTTTCTTTAATTTGATCAACTTGGTCAAAATATCCTTCATAAACCTGTGGACGCTGAACAATATAAAATTGACTTCCATTCGTATTTGCACCGCTATTAGCCATAGCAATAGCACCTCGAAAATGATACATTGATGGAGAAAATTCATCCTCAAATTTTTCGCCCCATATACTTTCTCCACCACGGCCTGTACCTTCAGGGTCCCCGCCCTGAATCATAAAATCATTGATAACGCGATGAAAAATCAAACCGTCATAATATCCCTCTTTCGCATGAGTTACAAAATTCTCCACTGCCTTTGGCGCTTCCTGTGGACAAAGTTTCAGTTTTATTACGCCCATAGAAGTGGTCATAACTGCAATTTCCTCCCCCTCTTCAGGTTCTTCCAGCTGAGGAAATTCTCCCGTATCTGACAAAAGCCTCTTTTTAATCTCTTCCCACAGTGCCTCTTCTGATGTGGCAGAAGTTTCAGCGGATGAAGTACTGCTAGATGATTGAGAGCTGCCTCCATCAGAATTATTTGTTTGTGCAGAACATCCTGCAAGCATCGCTGCTGCAAATAATACAATCAATAATTTTTTCATTCTTCTTAGGTTCTCCTTTTTATTTATAGTTTCTTATTACATTCATAACAGCTTTCACACCATCTGACAAATGACTTTGATTCATTCGCTCAATAAACATTTCACGTTTTTCATAGAGCACTTCTATCCCCTGTAAAATGGTCTCAGGATTCATATCCTCTTCCCTCAAAACCATAGAAAACCCTTGCTTTTCAAAAGATTCCGCATTTAAAATCTGATCTCCTCTACTTGCTTTTGCAGACAGAGGAATTAAAAGATTTGGTTTCTTTAAAGCTAAAAATTCTGAAATAGAATTAGATCCTGCCCGTGAAATTACTATTTCTGCAATGGCAAAAATATGTGGCAATTCCTCTGAAAGATATTCAAACTGTTTATATCCATCCATTGAATCTAAAGACTTATCTAAATTCCCCTTACCACAAATATGGATCAGCTGAAAATCCTTCAATATCTTCGGCAAAGCTTTTCTCAAATCTGTGTTTATTTTGACGGAACCAAGACTACCACCCATCATCATAAGAATCGGTTTTTGACGGTTGAATCCACATATTTCTAGCCCCTTTTTTTCATCACCTAAAAAAAGTTCTTTTCGGATTGGAGTTCCTGTATTAATTCCCTTTTTGGTAGGAATATATTGCAGCGTCTCAGGAAATGTTGTACATACTTTTTTCGCAAATGGAATTGCAATTTTATTCGCAAGTCCAGGAGTAATATCTGACTCATGAATAATAACAGGCACACCATTCATTTTTGCACCTAAAACCACTGGCACTGCAACAAATCCACCTTTAGAAAAAACCACATCAGGACGCAATTTATGGATCAGAGACGCCGCTTCTTTCACTCCTCCGACTACACGAAACATGTCCGTAAAATTTTTTGTTGAGAAATACCGTCTTAACTTCCCTGTGGATACACCATAATAATCTACGCCTATTTTCTCAATCAGCGTTTTTTCAATTCCATCATGAGCGCCAATATAGCTGACAGACCAACCCTCTTTAACTAATTCTGGTATCAGAGCTAAGTTAGGCGTCACATGCCCTGCAGTGCCACCGCCAGTCAAAACTATTTTTTTCATCTGCCTTGCCCCCGTTCCTGTATTATGCCTTTGCTTATCATAGCAGAAAATGATAAAAAGTTCCATATGAAAATATGATTTCCTTTTTATCTATCTTTTAAAATAAATAGAAACATGCTATACTCATGTTATTCTATGATAGAAAGGATGTCATTACAATGGACGATTGTATTTTTTGTAAAATTATTTCTGGTGAAATCCCTTCCGCAACAATATTTGAAGATAAAGAATTTCAAGTAATTTTAGACCGTTTTCCAAGTGGCAACGGACATACCTTGATTCTTCCTAAAAAACATTATGCCAATATTTTTGAAATTGATCCGCAAGTAGCCGGTAGATTATTTCAGCTTGCGGTAAAAGTTGCTGCGGCAGTAAAGAAAACAACTAATTGTGATGGTATGAATATTCTTCAAAATAATGGTACAATTGCCGGACAGACAGTTAACCATTTTCATCTACATATTATACCACGGTTTGAAAATGATACTGTGACCATTGCCTGGGCACAACAAAATCCTACTGATGCTTCTATTGAGGAGATCAAACAGGCTATTACCGCAAATCTCTGATACATTATTTAACTTTATTTATAATTAATAAAAAAGCCATAGTATTTAATAAATCAATACTATGGCTTTTTCTTATTCAAAATACTGTTTATACCAAATCAAAAACATATAGATTGTCCAAATTTTTCTACTGTTATCAGCTTTACCATTTTTATGTTCTTCTAATAACTTCAATATTTCTTCTGTTTTAAAATATTGATTTGCTACCTCACTTTGAAATGCCTCTTTTACACGATAATAATAAGTATCTTCTCTCAACCAAACCCTAATAGGTACTGGAAAACCTAGTTTTTTCTTTTCAGCAACCATATCCGGCAAATATCGATGTGCTGCCTGACGCATCGCTACCTTTGTATTTTGATTTGTCACTTTAAATTTTACCGGTATTTTTCTTGCCACCTGAAAAACTTCTTTATCCAAAAATGGAACGCGGACTTCCAAAGAATGTGCCATACTCATTTTGTCTGCTTTTAAAAGAATATCTCCGATCAACCAAAGATGGAGGTCAATATACTGCATTTTTGTGACATCTTTTTCACCTTTTACTTTGTCATAAAACGGTTTTGTAATTTCCATCGGAGAATACTTACCGGTTGGAGATTTTAAAATTTTTTCTCGTTCTTTTTTCGTAAACATATAAGCATTTCCAATAAAGCGTTCCTCTAAATCTTTACTGCCACGGATTAGATAATTTTTTCCTTTTACCTTAAACGGAATCAGATTAGCCATGCCGCCCAAAAACTTTCGCACAGGTCTAGGCAAACGAGTAATTGGTCTTAAACTTAAAGGCTCATGATAAATATTATAACCGCCAAAAAATTCATCTGCCCCTTCTCCAGAAAGCGCTACCTTCACATGTTCACTCGCCGTCTTTGCTACAAAATAAAGGGCAATTGCAGACGGATCAGCTAATGGCTCGTCCATCTGATATTGTACTTTTGCAATAGCATCCCAATATTCTTGTGTTGAAATCAACTTGCTGTAGTTATCAATCTTGATTTTTTCAGATAAGGCCTTTGCATAATTTATCTCGTTGTATTTTGCATAGTCAAATCCTACCGTAAAAGTCTTGTCTCCATGAAAGCAAGCTGCAACATAGCTGGAATCTACACCACTAGACAGAAATGAACCAACTTCCACATCACTAATTTTATGCGTCTGAATAGAATCTTGCATTACTCGGTCAATGTTTTCTACACACTGTTCCATTGTCAAAGATTCATCTTCCTCAAATTTAGGTTCCCAATATCTGTGTATTTCTATCTTTCCCTGCCGGAACGTAAAACAATGTGCAGGCATTAACTTATAAATTCCTTTAAAGAAAGTTTCCTCTAATACAGAATATTGAAATGTAAGGTAATTTTCCAACGCTATCGGATTAATGATCTTTTTGTAGGATGGATGTTCCAAAATACTCTTAATTTCAGAGGCAAAAATAATCTCCCCATCTACAACTGTATAGTAAAAAGGTTTGATACCAAAAAAATCACGCGCGCCAAATAGAATATCCTTTTTTTTATCCCATATCACAAAAGCAAACATGCCTCTTAAACGGTTTAGCATTTCTTCTCCAAACTCTTCATATGCATGAATCAATACTTCTGTATCTGAATTATTTCTAAATATATGGCCCTTCTCAATCAAATCTTTTTTTAGAGACTGGTAGTTATATATTTCGCCATTAAATACAATAACAATATCATTTGTTTCATTATACATAGGCTGGGAGCCTTCCCCCAGATCAATAATACTTAATCTACGGAAACCTAAAGCGACTTTTTCATCTATATGCTTTCCTGCACTGTCAGGTCCTCGATGGATAATCTTATTCATCATCTTTTCCAGTACTTCTTCTTTATTTAAAAGTGCACCTGTAAAACCAACAAATCCGCACATTGATATCAATTCCTCTCAAGTAATCAAATCTATCATTCTTTCACTATAATACCCATACTTTAGCATAAAATATAGCCAAAATCAAGAAAAGCCCAAATTCCATAAAAAAACGGGCTAAAATTCAGCCCGCTTTTTCCTTATTTATTGATTATTACTGTTTTTGATTTTTGATCCCAATCAATATCATCATCATCTACCCCAAGGGCATTAGCAATTGCTCTCAGTGGTAAGAATACTCTGTCTTTCACTATCACAGCTTTGGTATCGATAGTCGTTTTTGCATCATCAATATAAATAGCTGCTTCTCCAACCATAATTCTAATCTCTACTTTGTCCGCACGGGTAATCGTTACTTCTTCTTTTTTGGGGTCCCATACTATATCGCTATTATCAATTCCCAATGCATTAGCAATTGCTCTTAGAGGAAGCATTGTTCTATCATTTTCATCGATATACGCAGCAGCATCTAAATCATGTTTTCTTCCATTAATCTCAAAATATGATTTACCAATTGCAATCTCTATTTCCGTATCCTTGAATTCTGTTGTATAAGTCTCTTCTGCAAAATCATATAGCTCTTTAGTATCTTCATCATAATATTGTGCCTTAATCGTATGCATGCCACTGTCTAGGTCATCACTTACTCTGTACTTCCAGTTTCCCTTCTTATCTGCAGTAGTCATACCATTTTCTTTTCCATCAACAAATATTTTAATTGTAGCCTTAGGATCTGATGTACCTGTAATTGTTGGTCTTGACTCGTCCTTTTCAATTGTATCAATTTCTATCTCTTCATACTCGTTGATATACTCTCCAACCGTTATTTTTGTATTTTTACCGGATTTATTGATGGAAAGAGTGACATCACCAAATTCAGCGTCTTCTCCAGCTTTGACTTTTATATCTGACCATAAAATCGTTCCAGTTTTGCCTGAAACACTTCTCTTAACAGTTAAATATGCTATTGATGGGTTATCTTTATCAATTTCAACTTCAACATTACCATCATATTTTCCTGTACCAGTTACTGTACCTTCCTCGGTAAAAATAAAACTATTGGATAACTGAAATTTTATACGATCGTCTTTTGTCATCTGACTTACAGAATAATCATTAATTTTGATTGGTGCTAGCTCTCCTGTTCGTCCAAACTCCTTCTTTTTTGCCACTTCAAAGGTTGCGTCTGTATTAACAATGGATGCAAAAACATATTCTCCGCTGGAAACTGTGCTATTAGTACCATCAACTTTAACTTTTGCCTGCCCTTCAGAACCAGTAATTTTCGTTATAAGAGGAATTTCAATATCCTTTTTAGCAGCATTGAAATCGTCTGTATCCACTGTAACCATCATTTCTGTACTTGTTATACGGTTAAGTGTTATCCCATCTGGTACAAAATCATTCCAATCATCTACATCATCACTCCACTCTGCATTAGATAATTGAAGTTCAAAAGCAAATTTTTCGTTATGATCACCACTTGCTTCAATAACCAGTGATGGTGCACCGTTCTTTTTTAGTTCTGAATCATTTTTCACATCCACAACCTTTGTCACGTGGTTATCTGTTGCGGCAAAAGATATAGAAGGTATAGAACCTACTACCATTGCAGTAGCTAACATCATTGTTATTTTCTTTTTCATATTTTTTCCCTCCATTTTAGAGTATATCTATCCATGCTTACTCTCTATCAACGTAAATGAGCTGGCTGATTTACTGGATAATGTATTGCTTGCCCCTTAGCAAAACGAACAGCTTCCTCTGCAATTTTTCGATTTAACTCCTCTGCTGCTTCCTCTGAATACCATCCCATATGTGGTGTAACAACATAATTATCACAATCTAATAAAGGCGATCCAGGCAACATTGGTTCCTTTGTAACACAGTCTATTCCTGCTCCGGCGATTTCTTTGTTTTCTAATGCCCATAGAAGGTCATCTTCATTAATAATGCCGCCTCGAGCGCAATTTATAATATAAGCTGACTTTTTCATACGTTGAAATGCCTGCTTATCAAACAAATCAATATTGCCATCAGAAGGACAGTGAATTGATATCACATCTGACCTTTCCTGTAATTCTTCAATACCTACTGGTTCAACAAAATCAGGAAACTTATCCTTTGGCAAAAACTTATCAAAACCGATAATCTTAAAACCAAGGGCATGCGCTTTCTCTGCGAAATTACGTCCTATACGCCCTAGACCAACAACACCAACTGTTTGTGTACTGCATCTATGTATTGGTATCGATTGAATATAATCCCATGTATTTGTTTTGGTATAGGTATTCATTGAAACAACTTTTCGTACCAACGACATCATTAAAGCAATTGCATGGTCGGCTACCTCATTCATGCCATAATCAGGTACATTGCCCACTTGAACTCCTAATTCGGTAGCTGCCACTACATCCACATTATTTACGCCTACACCGTATCGAACAACATATTTTAAATTAGGAAGCGCCTCCATCACTCTTCTTGTAATTGGTGCATACTGATTTATAAATATTTCCGTGTCTTTACATTGCTCTATTAAGTCTTCTTCTGTTTTACACTGTTTCAGTTCAAAGGAAACCCCTGCTTCAGCTAAAATCTTGGACTCAATATCAATATCCTTATGGTCGTTGTCCGTTATAATTACTCTCATTCTCCAGCCTCCTATTGTTTAAAAAACCAAAATCATTCCTTGTAACAAAAACATTTTTATTAATATAAAACACTTCTTTTCTTCTATTCTATAACATTATCTCTAAATCCACAACAATTATATTTATTTTTAGGAATTTTTTAGCTTTTTATATAAATTATGATGTTTCATATCCCATATAATTGAGTTTATAACTCAAACTATTGATATTTTGTCCATTCATAGCGCATACTATCTATGAGGTGCTGAATAATGAAATATAATGAGAGAATTAGAAGAATAAGAGAAGAGCATTCCTTCACTCAACAAAAAATTGCTAATATTTTAAACATCGGTCAACGGACATATGCAGATTATGAAAGTGGAAAAACAAGAATACCTATTGATTCTATTTTAAAACTGGCGGAATTTTACAATGTATCAGTTGATTATATTACAGGTGCAAGTAATATACAAAACAACTATCCCTTAGAATAATTTTATTGAATTCTTAATATGCTAAGCTTTCCCCTCTATCTTTGTACAAGTCATGACCATCCGCTTAGCAGGTGGTATGTTCTCCCCCTATAAGGAGATCTTTCCCTACTTTGGCCCTGAAGTCGCACTGAAAGTCTGCTGAAACTGCACCACATTTACAGCTGCCCCTAATAGGGGCTTTTTTCAATCCTTCCTTACACCAGAACAGCTCCAAAAAAATCTTGCTGATTTGCTTTGGCTTCTTACTTTCGTTTCAAGCATCTTCATTTATTCTGCTTCTCCAGCAGCACACCTGTGAACGGGTCGATATACTTCTACTAACGCCATCTGAATATACTCTAAAATTCCTTTTTATTGATTCTATATATATTCATTGATCTTTGCAGTATCTTTTCCGACTGTATCTATATAATATCCACCACACCCAAAATACCTATTTTTATTTTTATATTTATAATTTTAGATTTACATGGCATTCAAATATCATGAGCGAACTTTTTCCTTTGAGATATCCCATAAACTGTGCATGTGGTTAAGACATGCTTATGCTTCCAGTATCTCCACATCTTTTTGCTCGCACAATTTTCTTAATATCCCTCTAATATCTTTTTTAGTTGCCCGTATATTTCCTGTCTTCTGTATTTCGGTGCAAAGACTATATGATATTTGCAGCGATATTCTGAATGAGCTGCACTTCGTATTTCGTTCTTCATTTGTTAAAGACCTCCTTGTTGTTTTAGTAATGCGGTCGCCAAACCACTACTAATTTACAACAAGGAGGTTTTCATATACTGAAGTTTTTCTCTCCCCCCCCCCCAGTAAAACTAGGGGTTTCTTTCCTCGCATAAATGCACCAATAAAAAAGACGTATCAAAAAATTGATACGTCTTTCACTATATGCCCGAGACCGGAATCGAACCGGTACGGGTGTTAGCCCGCAGGATTTTAAGTCCTGTGCGTCTGCCAGTTCCGCCACTCGGGCAAAATATAAAATGGGAGTTATAGGGCTCGAACCTATGACCCTCTGCTTGTAAGGCAGATGCTCTCCCAGCTGAGCTAAACTCCCATATATTATAAACGACTCAG
>JAGZLR010000055.1 GCA_018364635.1 Clostridiales bacterium
AAGATCACTTGTTACTTCTGACATCATGAAAAAGCCCCTCGAAAGGAAGAGGGGCTTTTTTGTTTGCCGCTGTTATGCATCGAAATTTTTTATGTAGGCAATTCCAACTGCTGTAGGTCCGGCGTGGGTTCCGATAGTTAAGCCGATTTGGAAATAGTCTGGTAAAGGCAGGATACCTTCGTTTTCCAGTGCGTGATACACATAGTCTGCATCTTCTTTTTGTGTTCCATAGATGACACCTACCACATACTTATCTTTGGAAGAGGCGATTTCCTTCCATGTTTTTTCAATAATATGGTTTAAAGCCTTTTTCTTTCCACGCACTTTAGAAGAAGGGTGAAGTTCGCCATTTTCTAGGGTGATAATTGGTTTGATGTTCAAAAGAGTGCCTGCCAAAGCGCCTGCTTTTCCGATTCGTCCGCCTTTTTGCAGAAAATCCAAAGAATCCACTGTAAAATTGATCCTTGCAGTATGTTTCAGCTCCTCCACTTTTGCTGCCACATCTTTTAGGGAATAACCAGCTTTTTTCATCAGGCAAGCTTCATAAACCAATAAGCCTTGAGCAGCAGTTGCTAAAATGGAATCGATAATAACAATATTTCGGTCAGGAAATTCTTCTTCTAATATCATTTTCGCATTCAGTGCACTCTGATAAGAACCGCTGAATTTTGCCGACAGTGTAAAACAAAGGACATCCATGCCTTCTTTTAATACAGGCAAGAAAGCTTCGGTATATTCTTGAATTGGCGGCAAAGAGGTAGACGGATGCATCTTTTCGCTGTGAATTTTTTCGTAGAATTGGTCTGGACTCAAATCTACATGTTCTTTGTAGTAAGTTTCTTTGTCAAATGTAACAGAATAAGGGATACGGATAATCTCCCATTGATTGACCAAAGGATCGGGCATATCCAATGAACTATCTGAAAATATTTTAAACTCAGACATAGATACCTCCTGAATGAAGTTTGTTATTCCTACTATGGAGTATTTTTTCTAAACTGTCAAGTTTTTTTGTGATCTAACGATAAATATGGTATACTAATTTTACCTACAGCACGAAAGAAAAGGAAGGGGGAGGACATGGGGAAGATTTTAGTTGTCGCCGAGAAGCCATCGGTGGGAAGAGACATCGCGAAAGTATTAAAATGTACTGGAAAGACCGAAGGGGCTTTGGTGGGAGAAAATTATATTGTCTCTTGGGCTGTCGGCCATTTAATCACGCTTTTTGAGCCGGAAGATTACGATCAGAAATATAAAAAATGGTCGGTCGATACCCTGCCAATTTTGCCGGAGAAAATGAAATTAAAACCAATTGCAAGTGGCCGATCCCAGCTTAAAATATTGAAGAAACTGATGAACGACAGTCAAACAGACTCCATCATATGTGCAACAGATAGTGGGCGGGAAGGCGAACTGATTTTTCGATATATCTATGACTATGTGCGCTGTAAAAAACCTGTGCAGAGGCTATGGATATCAAGTATGACAGACATGGCCATTCGAGAAGGGTTTCAAAACTTAAAAGACAGTAGGGAATACGACTCCCTGTATGAATCTGCCCGGTGCCGGTCAGAAGCGGATTGGCTTGTAGGAATGAATGCCTCCAGAGCTTATACCATAACGTACCATAGTTTGCTGTCCATTGGCCGCGTACAGACGCCTACTTTGGCACTGATTGTCAAACGGAAGGAAGAGATTGATTCCTTTGTGCCAACAGATTATTATGAAGTGAAAGCGGATTATGGAGATTTTTTTGGGCTATGGTATGATGCAAAAGACAAAACACACCGGATAAGCGACTTGAAAAAAGCAGAGGAAATTTTTCAGAAAGTTAAGCAAAAGACAGCAGCAGTAAAAGAAATAAAGGAAGAGGAGAAAAGGCAGCCTGCTCCTCTTTTATATGATTTGACAGAATTACAGCGAGACTGTAACAGACGCTATGGGTTTACAGCGCAGAAGACTCTCAATATTGCCCAGAAACTTTATGAGACAAGAAAACTGATTACTTACCCGCGTACAGACAGTCGATATCTAAGTGACGATATGATTCCCAAAATAAGAAGCACTATGGAAAAAATGAATTCCCATCCTAGATTTCAGCCATTAGTTGCGCCAATTTTGGAGCTGGACAAGCTTCCTATCAGCAAAAGAATTGTCAATAACGCAAGAGTCACAGATCATCATGCCATTATACCTTCTGATGTTAAAATTAAGATCGACCAGCTGGAATCAGAAGAACAAAAAGTATACGGCCTGATTGCGCTGCGGTTTGCCGCTGTTTTCTATCCTCCTTATATTACAGAAGTAAAAACGGTTTGTATGGAAGCTGAAAAGGAGATTTTCCTATCAAAGGGAACTACAGTAAAACAAAAAGGCTGGATGAAACTTTATGAAAAAGCTGACAGCAGGCAGGAGAAGGAGAATCAGAAAGAACAGGATGCGCAGGCGCTTCCTATCCTTTCACCATTAGATACCAGAATTATTTTAAGAACAGAGATTTTAAAAAAGAAAACACAGCCGCCAAAACCGTACACAGAGGCAACCCTTTTATCAGCAATGGAGAATGCGGGAAAGCTTTTGGAGGATGAGGATTTAAAAGAACAGATGAAAGATTCTGGTTTAGGTACTCCGGCGACGCGCGCTAGCATTATTGAACGGCTTTTAAAGGTTGGATATCTGTATCGAAAGGGAAAAACATTATTGCCTTCTCCGAAAGGCGAGTCGTTGATTCAGCTGGTACCGGAACAGCTGAAAAGTCCAATGACAACTGGAAAGTGGGAAAAAGGTCTGTCTTCTATCTCAAAAGGTTCTATGGAGCCTCAAAGGTTTATGGACAGCATCAAGCGTTTTGTTTTATATTTAATAGAGGAAAGCGCAAAGGAACAAAAAGAGATTGTTTTTGAGAAGGAAGAAAGACCGAAAAGAAAAAGGGCGTTGAAAGGGCTGGGAGAGTGCCCCTTATGCCATCAAGGAAAGATTTTTGAAAACGCAAAAGCGTTTTATTGCAGTCAGTGGAAGGCTGGTTGCAAGTTTACTATTTGGAAAGATTGTTTGGACCGCTATGGAAGCCAAATTTCAGCAGAAATCGTAAAAAAACTGCTGAAGGACGGACAATTTTCTAATATACAGGTTACATTGCCGCAGACACAAGAAAAGTGTACCGCAGATTTGCGAATTAACACAAACTGTAAATCTATTGTAGAGTTAATCAATCTGGAAAGAATCAAAAAGGAGGATGAAAAATGAAGGCAGAGGACATACTAGTATTGGTAGAAGGATTAGAAACATATCATAAAGAACAATTAAAGAAAGCAGCGCCGGCGGCTGTATTTACATTCCAAAGCCCTGAAAAAGTAACACAGGAGGAAATGGAAAAAGCGGAGGTTATTGTGGGAAATCCGCCGAAAGCGATGCTACAGTATGCCAAAAGGTTAAAACTATTACAGCTGGAAAGTGCAGGCACAGGGTTTTATGTTGAGAAAGGTGTCGTTCCAGAGGGGGCCTACTTAGCCAATGCCACAGGGGCTTATGGCCTTGCTATTGCAGAGCATATGTTGGCGATGACATTGATGCTGATGAAAAAATTAAACTTTTATTATGACAATCAACACCAATGCCTTTGGCAGCCAGAAGGCAGAGTGCCTGTTATTGACGGATGCAATACTTTGATTGTAGGAGCAGGGGATATCGGCGGAGAATTTGCCAAGAGAATGCATGTATTGGGCAGCCATGTCAGAGGGATTCGGCGTACTGTTCAGAAGACTCCAGATTACATGGAAGAGCAGTATACGATGGATCAATTGGATCAGCTTCTTGGATGGGCAGATATTGTTGCTCTGTCCCTTCCTGATACGCCGGCCACAAGAAATCTTTTTGATTTGGAGCGGTTCAAGAAGATGAAAAAGACCGCCATTTTAATCAATGTAGGCCGTGGGACAGTCATTAACACAGAGGATTTGACGATTGCTTTGGAAAAAGGGTTCCTTGCCGGTGCTGGATTAGATGTGACGGAGCCTGAGCCATTGCCGGCAGATCATCCGCTCTGGAAACAAAAAAATTTGATCCTTACACCTCATGTCTCAGGGGGGCATTATACCCTTCATACGTTGGATAAGATTATACAAATAGCAGTAAACAGCATTAAAAATCTATTATCTGATAAAGAGCCAGACAATATTGTAGATTTTGAGACAGGGTATAAAAGAAGGTAACTGAAAGAAAGGAGATGTCATTTTATAAACAAAATGAGAAAAACAGCTTCTGTCTTTGTTTTATTTTTTTTCCTGATTGTTAATGTCATTGGCTGTAATGGAACGGATATTCAAGCACAAACATCAGAAACAAACACCATACAAAATACCCCAAACAGCTTGGAAGATGATTTTTATCAGTACGTCAACCAAAAGACGATAGATGGGTGGGAGATTCCTGACGATTCTTCTGAAATGTCATGGTTTTATCAGCTGACAGATGAAAACTATAAAAGATTAGACCAGTTGGTGAAGGATGTCGCTGAAAACAGAGAAGATTACGCAGATGGTACTACAAAACAGAGAGTAGCAGATCTTTATTTAACTGCCGTAGATTATGCAAACAGGGACGAAAATAAATTCGGGCCGACAGTGACTCATTTTTTTCAGGATCTGGAACAGGCAGAAAGCATATCTTCGTTTTTTAATGTTTTAGATGAGATAAGCAATCAGACAGGGTTGTATAGTCTGTATACATTGATGTATTTAGAAGATGCGCTGGATTCTCACCAGTATTCGCTCTATTTTTTAGGCGGCGATACAGGACTGTCTAAGGAAGTATGGTTGTCAGAGGATGCCTATGGGCAGCAGGTACGAAAGGCATATGAAACCTACATTGTTTCCCTATTCCAAACAATGGGCGCAGCACCAGTTGATGCGCAAAAGAAAACCCAAATGTGTATGAAAATGATGAAAGATTTTGCTTTGGCTTCTTTAGGTCAACAGGAATTATATAATCCACAAAACACATATCACCCTTATGGATGGGATGAATTTTTTAAGATTATGACGAATTTGGATCAGGAGAAGCTCAGACGCAACTATCATATCGAGGGTACCCCTGAAATTATTATTTATCAGGAAGAGCTTTCTAAAAAAATCAACGGGTATTTAACAGAAGAACATTTAGAGGAGTGTAAAGCGTATGCACAGTTTGTTCTGATGAATGATACAGCGTTGTATGCCTCTACTGATTTGATGGAACTAAAGCAGAAGATGAATCAGGTCGTTAATGGCGCCAATAAAATTACGGAGAAGGATAAAATGGCTTCTTCCATAGTTCAGAGTGTATTGGGATTTGACTGCGGGAAACTTTATGTGGACCAATATTTTTCAGAAGAATCTAAAAAAATGGTTCAAGAGATGATCGATGAGATTATTGCGGCCTATGAAGAAAAAATAGAAGGATTGGATTGGATGAGCGATGAAACAAAGTCCTATGCCATAAAAAAACTGGAAACAATGGATATCAAAATAGGATATCCTGATATATGGCCAAAGGACTTGGAGGATGGTCAGAGTGTAAAAATCACATCTGTGGAGGACGGCGGTTTGTTTATTGAAAACATTCTTGCTGTATTCAAAAAGAAAAGAGACTATCAGTGGCAGCAGGGCAGCAAGGAAGTTGACAGAACAGTATGGGCCATGACACCTCAGGAGGTCAATGCTTATTATAATCCCAATGCAAATGAAATTGTTTTTCCTGCTGGAATCCTTCAAGCGCCATATTTTGATCCAAAAGCATCCAAAGCTCAGAACTTAGGCGGAATTGGGGCTGTCATTGCTCATGAGATCAGTCATGCTTTTGACAGTAACGGTGCTCAGTATGATGCAGAGGGAAACTTAAAGCAATGGTGGACAGAAGAAGATTATGCTGAGTTTGAACGAAAAACACAAAAAGTCATCGACTATTACAATACATTTAAAGTATTGCCTGGATATTATACCAATGGAGAACTGACCATATCAGAAAATATTGCGGATCTTGGGGCGATTTCATGTATTACGTATTTGTTAGGCGACGATATAGAGGCGCTGAAAGAAGCATATACACAGTGGGCGACTATATGGGCAAGTAAATCCACAGAGGAATATACAAAATTACTGTTAAAAACAGATGTCCATGCGCCAAACAAAGTTCGAGTCAATGGGGTTTTGAAGGCTACAGACCAATTTTATGAAGTATTTGACATCAAAGAAGGCGACGGCATGTATGAATCGCCAGAAAACAGACCAAAAATTTGGTGATGTTTCTTGTAATATTTTGAAATTTATGGTACCATCAGGCAGTGTAGAAGAATTTCCGCACTGCTTTTTTATGGATTTCTTTGGAGGTGTGGCATGAAAAGAATTACGATTGCGGTACTGTTTTTTTCGTTTTTTATACAATTACAGGTTTTTGGATACGAACTGCCAAAATCCGTTGATATAGGCTTAGAATCCCTTGGCAGTAAAGGAGAATTTACGATCAATACCACAAGGATAGAATTAGATGGAGATCTCTATGAAAGTTCTGATGGATTTACTGTGAAGGCAGATGGAACAGGCGGGATTATATTGACAGACGGCCAGAAGGAATTGGACCGTTTCTCTCAGAAAACACCAATATTTTACTCTGCAGATGGAGGATATATTGCACCTTCTGGAAAAGAATACCGTGGTGGAATCCAGTTTGTATCCAATGGGACAAATGGACTAAGAGCTATCAACAAAGTGCCTGTGGAGGAATACCTTTACAGTGTCGTTCCGGCAGAAATGCCAAGTCAGTGGGAGAGCGAGGCATTGAAGGCACAGGCGGTAGCTGCCAGAACCTATATGGCAAAAAAATTAGGGGTACATAAAGAAAAAGGATATGATTTGTGTGACAGTGTTCACTGTCAAGCATATCAAGGAGTTTCCAGGGAGACACCATCTACCACACAGGCGGTAGAGGAAACCTATGGCGAAATTATGACTTATAACGATGCGCCCATTGAAGCCTTGTATTTTTCCAGCAGCGGAGGCGCTACAGATAATTCGGAGAATGTATACACAAATGCTGTGCCTTATCTGAAAGGTGTAGAGGATACTTATGAGGATTCTCCTTCATGGGAAAAATCTTTGACAACTTCTGAATTACAAAAATGTCTGGCGAATGCAGGCGCTGATATTGGACAGATTACAGGAATGACTGTCACAAAAACAACAAAATTGGGCAGGGTCCAGGAAATTACAATCCAAGGTACAGAAGGAGAAAAAATTCTGACAAAAGAAAATACCCGTACCTTTTTTTCGCCAGCAATTGGCAGCCTGCCAAGCCGTATGTTTGAGATTTTAAGAAACGGGGAAGACCAAATCGCTACAACAAAAGAAGAATATACAGTTCTTTCCTCTTCAGAGCAGTTTCTTTTGCAGGAGGGAAACAGCTCAGGAACAAAAATCGATGTATCTGAGGCGGCAACTGCTCCAGTGGAAGGGAAAGTCATCAGCAGACTAGAAGAAAAAATAGTCTATTCTGGTTCAGGCACAGGAGATTTTTTGATTGTAGGAAAAGGCAATGGCCACGGAGTTGGAATGAGCCAATATGGTGCCAACGGTATGGCGAAAAATGGCTTTACTTATGATGAAATACTTTGCCATTATTATACAGATATTGTTATAGAAGAGAGTGAGTGAGAGATGAAGACATCCGATTTCTATTATGAATTACCGCAAGAATTGATTGCCCAGGAGCCTTTAAAGGACAGAGCTTCTTCCAGGCTTATGGTTTTAGACAAAGAGACAGGTGAGATATGTCATCGCACGTTTCGTGATATTAAAGAATATCTCCGCCCAGGGGATTGTTTGGTAATCAATGATACAAAGGTACTGCCGGCCCGTCTGATTGGGGAAAGAAAAAATACCGGAGGGCATGTAGAGGTGCTTCTTCTGGTGAGGAAGGATATTAATCACTGGGAAGTCCTTGTAAAACCTGGAAAAAAAGCAAAGCCAGGGGATGAGATTGTCTTTGGAGGAGGGAAGCTCTCTGCTAAGGTGACGGATATTGTAGAAGGCGGAAACAGAATCATTGAGTTTACTTATGAAGGCGTTTTTGAATCTATTCTGGACGAACTGGGAGAGATGCCTCTTCCGCCTTATATCACACATAAGTTGGAGGATAAAAATCGCTATCAGACTGTCTACGCCAAAAATGATGGATCAGCGGCAGCGCCGACTGCTGGGCTTCATTTTACCCAGGAACTGTTAAGGGAAATAGAAGGGATGGGAGTAAAAATAGCCCATGTAACCCTCCATGTTGGCCTTGGAACATTCCGTCCAGTGAAGGTGGAGGATGTTGCTAGCCATGAAATGCATTCGGAATATTATATCATAGAGCAGTCTCAGGCAGACCTAATCAATCAGACCCATAAAAACGGAGGTAAAGTTATCTCTGTTGGTACAACCAGCACCCGTACGCTGGAGTCTTGTGTCAATGAGGATGGTATTGTCTGCGCGAAGAGCGGCTGGACAAAAATATTCATTTATCCAGGATATGATTTTAAAGCCATTGACGGTTTAATTACCAATTTCCATCTGCCCGAATCGACGCTGATCATGCTGGTATCCGCTTTAGCAGGGAAGGAACATGTATTACATGCCTATGAAGAAGCGGTAAAAGAAAAGTACAGATTTTTTTCTTTTGGTGATGCGATGCTTATCACAAGCAGGATGCAAAATCATAAGGCGTAACAAAAAAAGCCCAAAAATAAGGGCTTTTTTCTGTCTATCATATTGATTGATAATAAAAAAGAGTCTAAATTACAAGATTTGTGGATTTAGGCTTTTTTTATATTCATTTGTAAAAAAATTCCACTTGAATAGAATAAATGTTTGCTATATGATATCTATATAAGAACATATATTCCGTTGGGTGATCGTGTGGAGAGAATAATATTACATTCAGATTTAAATAATTTTTACGCCTCTGTGGAGTGTCTTTATCGCACAGAGCTGAGAGGAAAACCAGTAGCAGTGGCAGGAGATATAGAAAAGAGACATGGAATCATTTTGGCAAAAAATGAGGAAGCGAAGTCTTTTGGTATAAAAACAGGAGAGACACTGTGGCAAGCGCGGGAAAAATGTCCTTCGATTATATTTGTCCCCCCAAATTATGAGAGATATCTCCAATATTCCCGTATGGTGAAACAAATTTATGCCGATTATACCGATCAGGTAGAATCCTTTGGACTGGATGAATGCTGGCTTGATGTGACAGGAAGTACCCAATTATTTCAAGGAGGGAAGGAGATTGCAGATGAAATTAGAAAAAGAGTGCGAGAGGAACTTGGTGTGACGGTATCCATTGGTGTAAGTTATAATAAGATTTTTGCTAAATTGGGTTCCGATATGAAAAAACCTGATGGAACTACAATCATTACAAAAGATAATTACAAAGCTAAAGTATGGCCATTGCCGGCAGAAAATTTAATGTATGTGGGAAAAGCTACAAATCAGAAACTAAAGAAATACAATATTAAAACCATAGGAGATTTGGCACAGACAAGCAGCCATGTATTAAAAAAGGAGTTAGGAGTCAATGGTGTTCTTTTGTGGCAATTTGCCAATGGCTTCGATAGATCTTCGGTCGCCTATCTTCATGACAGTTCTCCTATAAAAAGTATAGGAAACAGCACAACACTTCCCTATGATGTTATGAGAGAAGAGGATATAAAAATTATGTTTTATATTTTAGCAGAAAGTATATCGGAACGTATGCGAGATCAAGGATTACAATGTTCCACAGTGCAGATTGGTCTTAGAGACAGAAATCTATACTCCTATGAACGTCAAGCATCATTAACCTTTCCAACAAACAGCGCTGATGAATTATTTCATAAGTCTTTTTCTTTATATAAAAACAATCGGCCATCTTTTCCCCTGCGCAGTATGAGTATGAGAGCGTGCAATTTGACAAATATGAGATATCGACAGCTTTCCTGTTTAAAAGAATTTCAAAAAATGGAAAAGAAGGAAAGAGCGGAGAAGGCTATTGATCGTATTCGGCAAAGATTTGGCCATTTTAGTGTGGAACGGGCAGTTATGCTATCGAATCGTATGCTCTCTAATCTTGACCCAAAAACAGACCATGTTATTTATCCTACAGGATATTTAAAAAAAGAAGGGAGAGAGAATTCATGGAATGCAGAAAAATTTTTGTAGAAGTAGAAGCATTATTTGACATAGAAGGAAAGATGATACCATTAAAACTTCGATGGAAAGATGGCAGGTGTTATGAGGTTGAAAAAGTATTGGACATACGGAGAGCGGCCAGTTTAAAAGCAGGAGGGCAGGGAATGCGCTATACTTGCCGAATGAAAGGGAAAGAAAGGTTTTTATTTTTTGATGAAACAAGATGGTTTGTTGAGGGATACAAAAACTGCTGAGTTGAAAAGGAATTTTAGGATGAATTTGACAATAACGGAGAGATATATTATAGTAAAATAGAATATATGTAATAAATCTAATTTGAAATAGAAAATGAATCTGTACAGAATCTTAGGGAATAACTTGGTTTGAAAAATATCAAAGAAAAAAAAGAACTGTTAAAAATGAGGAAAATACGGATGAAAAAGTAAAGAAATATTAATCAAAGTAGGATCAAAATCACTGATTTTTAAAAAAAGCTAGGATACTTTTATAAGTAAGCTGATATAAAAAATAGAGATTTCAAGAAAAAAATAGAATTTATAATTGTTTTTGGTTGCTCTCTTGGCAAAAATTAAAAATCCAAAGAAGAAAATGGATTTACTTATATAAAGTCTTTTGTAAAAGTATTTTCATGAAGTGGGTGAAAAGTATGACAGTTTTAAAACACATGAAAAATAAAAACCGTAACGACATCTACCAAATTATCTATAAAAAGAAAAAAGTCTCAAAACAGGATATTGCAGAAGAGTCGGGGCTTAGTTTGCCCACTGTAACACAAAATATCAAAAAATTGCAGGACATGGGATTGATAGAGGAAAAAGGGACTTTTCGATCTACAGGAGGCCGGCGGGCCAAAGCTCTGCGCTGTGTCAGCGATGCCCGTGTTGCATTGGGAGCAGATATCACCCAAAATCACTTGACTTTTGTGCTTGTGGATTTGGAAGGCAAAGTTCTTCAAAGCGATATCCGCAGGAAAATAGAATTTGAGAATACTAATGAATACTGCGCAATATTTTATGAAATATTAGAAAGATTTTTAGACAAAAATGAGATCAATCGATCTAAAATTATCGGGATTGGGGTATCTTTGCCTGCAATTATCGCCTCTGACAGAAAAACTGTGACATATGCGAAAGTTATTCCGGCTTCCAAGGATTTTTATGCTCGTTTGGAGGAGAAACTCCAGTATCCTCTTTTATTTTTTAACGATGCGAATGCAGCTGGATATGCCGAGTTTTGGCGCTTAGGATCAGATAGAACAGTGGCATATCTCTCTTTGAGCAGCTCTGTTGGCGGTGCCTTATGGCATGGCAATACTTTACTCTATGGAGATAATTGGAGAGGGTCAGAGTTTGGCCATATGAAGATTGTTCCTGGAGGGCGTCAGTGTTATTGTGGGCAAAAAGGCTGTGTAGATGCCTATTGTTCCTCAAAGGTGCTGACAGATTTTACAGATGGAAATTTGGAACGTTTTTTTCAAGAACTAAAAGGCAATAATCCTGGAATTCGGCGGGTTTTTGAGGAATATTTATATTATTTATCGTTGACGGTCAGTAATCTAAGAATGTGTTTTGACTGCGATGTCATTCTTGGTGGATATGTAGGCGCTTATCTTGAGGATTATATAGATGAATTTTGCGAGATGATGTCTAAGACAAGTCCATTTGAATCATCAGGAGATTATGTAAAAATATGTGCGTTTCAAAAAGCGGCTTCCGCAGTGGGCTCGGCCCTATATTTTATCAATGAATTTATTAAGGCAATCTAACTTTTATAAACCAGACTTCAAAAATAGGTCTGGTTTATTTTTTTATTCAATTTGATTGTGCATAAGAAAAATAATTGTATACACAAGTGTCAATAGTGTAAATCATACAAAAAAATAAACCTCAAATTTTAACAATTGACGAATTTATACTCGATTCGCCTCTTTTGTAATGAAACTGTAAAAATTCAATTGACATTCAATAAAAATGAAATTATACTGAGTTTAGTAACTTATATAAAAATATTTTATAAAAGTAAAAGAGGAAGGGGGAGTACCATGGACGAGATTAAACTGCGGGTTTCTAAAATAGAAAAGTCTTTCCCAGGTGTAAAAGCTTTAGATAAAATTGACTTTTCTGTTAGAAAAGGAACTGTTCATGCGTTATGCGGCGAAAATGGCGCGGGAAAATCAACATTGATGAAAATTATCAATGGAATTTATAAGCCGGACGCAGGGGAAATTTATATTGACGAGAAACCCGTGAAAATAAAAGATCCAATTCAAGCTCAAAGTCATGGTATCGCTATGATTGCACAGGAACTGAATTATGTGCCTGAAATGTCTATTGAAGAAAATCTGTTTTTAGGACGACTTCCGGTAAATAAACTGGGAATGGTTGACTGGAAAAAAGTCAGAAGGGAAACAATTCAGTTTTTGAAAGATGAAAACCTTCCTTATAAGCCAGATCAAAAATTAAAAACTTTGACAGTATCTGATATTCAAATGCTGGAGATTATTAAGGCGATTTCTATGAACGCTCAAATTATTGTGATGGATGAGCCGACTTCTGCCATTACACAGGATGGTGAAGGCGGTCAGGGCCAGGATGCGTGCCCACGGGACGCGCCGACGCACCCTGATGGGTGGCTCCTCGGTTTCGTCCGCCGTCGAATCGCC
>JAGZLR010000056.1 GCA_018364635.1 Clostridiales bacterium
AATCGCCATCCCGCTTTTTTTTGCTTTCTCAATATCATTTTCCATAGCAAAGTGCCCTGCAAGCTGACCCATACCAAAATGTGCATCTATGACGCAAGAAACTGGTGTTTCCTTCACAATTTCAAATTTTGCATTTAAATTTGTCTTTCCGCTTTTTAGACTTTTATAGTACCGTACCATTCTTTGCATTCCGTGAGATTCTATGCCATATAGATCCGCAGTCAGCAGTACGTCAGTGATGATTTGACTCTCTTCCTTCGCAAATCCAAAGGCCATAAACACATCATCACAAAACTTTTTCAAATCAGCGTATTGAAAATATTGATATCCCATGAGATTTTTCCCTCCAAAATTCTAAATTATTTTTATATTACATGAAAGATTTTGTAAAATCAATATTTTTATCATTATCCCTGTTACCTCAGCTAGAAACAAAAAAGCCGCTGGTTTTTGTCCCGCTCCAGCAGCTTTTTCATTGGTTATTCTTTTACCTGCCTAGTCTGTTCTATCAACATTCCCGCCTGATACAGCATCCCCATTGCGTTGACTACATAAGGATGCACGTCTTTTAACTCCCAATAAGGGTTTAACGCCTGCATTGTAATAGAAATTAATTCACTTAAAAAAGCATACCATTTTTTATACTCCTCTGAATCTTTTGTCCATCCGTAAACCTGGAGCATTTCACTCATCATATCAATGGAACCCATTTTTTCCCCAATGGTATGAAATGTTTCTGGCGACTGACAGTATTGATGGGTGCAATAAAGCCCCGCAGATGTGCTGATCGCACAAACCATCTGATAGTATCCTGACAAATTATTCTGAAATAAAGAAATCAATTCTTTATTGCTAAGTAAAGAGAGAACAAAAACCGGTGCAATTCTTGTCACAGCCTCTATCGGCTGAAAATAGTTTGAAATGTATCCCCGTTCTTTGCCTTTTGCTGCCAAAGCCTCCAATAAATTTGTTTTAAAATCATTTTCATTGAGCATAGAACTGCTATTATTTTTCATCAGCATAGTATCATTTTTTTTCTGTGACACCAAAGGCACATCATAATGTTCTTCAATTTCTTCATAAGTCTCTATTGCTTCATCGTAACGATACAGACTCCTTAAAATATTTGCTTTTTCATACATAGCAGCGCCATAGACAGGATCGATTTTAAGCGCTTTATTTACATATTTCAGCGCTTTTTCATAATCGCCGCTTATTCCATAGGCACAGGCAAGGCAAAGCCAGTTTTCCGCATAATCCTCCGCCATTTCTCCTACGTTCAGATATTTCTCAATTGCTTCTTGAACCTTGCCATTTTTCACACTGTTATCGGCAGATTTTTTTATCCCCACAGCACATTCAAAACAGTTTTGTTGACAATGATCGCACTGCTTTAAACTATATTTTTCATGCTTTTGTTCATCCCATGCCAATGACACAGGCTTTCCTTCTGTCACCTTCTTGGCGCCTTTTAATTTTTCAATAAACATAATTACTTCCTCTCCTTCATTGGCGTTCTTATCTATCTGTTTTTATCAGAACGTTTTAAAGTAAAGTCAAATTCTGTACCCTTGCCTTCTTCACTGCTGACACGGATTGCTCCGCCATTGGCTTTCACAAATTCTTTCGCTATGGTAAGGCCTAAACCGCCGCCTTTTTTATACTCCCCACGAGAAGAATCAATTTTAAAAAATCGTTCAAAGACATGTTTTTGGTCTTCTGCACTGATTCCTTTGCCGCTGTCTCGGACCATAATATGAAGGAAGCCGTCCTCCCCATGTTCCGTTTCAATCTCAATTTTTCCATTTTGCTGTGTAAACTTTATGGCATTATCCACTAGATTTTGCACAACACGGCCAATCTTATCTGGATCTGCCAAAACATAGGACTTTTCTTTTTCAAAAGTCAGAGATAAATCAATTTCTTTTTCCAATAGTCTTGGCTCAAACCGCTGGACAACATTTTTGATTAGCTCATTGATATCAAAATCACATAAATCCACTGTCATTTTATCAGACTGCGCTTCATTGAGCAAAACAATATCATTGGTTAGCTTTGACAGACGCTGTGTTTCTTCCAGAACAATATTTAAGTAGTGATTTCTTTTTTCCTCCGGTACAGTGCCATCCAATATCGCTTCCAAAAATCCACGGATGCTTGTCAGCGGCGACCGAAGATCATGAGAAATATTTGCAATAAAATCTCTTTGGTTTTTATCATGCTGTTCCAAATTTTCTGCCATCTGATTTAAGTTTTCCGCCAGCTGACCAATCTCATCTCCACTGGTGATCGGCACCCTTTTTTCAAAATTGCCATCTGCAATGAGCTTTACTGTCTCATTGATTTTCAGCACCGGCTCCACCATATTTTTTGTTGTAAACCAAACCAGACAGACACCGATTAGGAGAATAACGCCTAAAATCAATAACACTGTTCTCTGTACAATGAAGATAGACTGCTTTAGATCTGGAACGGAAGAGCACATAAATACGCCGCCCATCACTTGATTGCCGATAATCAGCGGATAGCCCACTGTCAGGTTAGCTTCTTTAAACATACTGTTTTGGTAACTTTGTCTTGTAACAATATTTCCTTCTAAAACCTTTTCTATCGCTTCATCGGTTATTTTTTTTCCAATCCAGTCATCATTGATTTTACTTGTGACAGAACTGATCTGTCCATCAGCATTCAGCATAAAAATACTGGCATCCAAAAAATTTTCCATCAGCTGCATTTCACTTTCCAGCTGACCAATGTTTATAATGCCTGTAAAATAGGCATCATGATATTCTTTGGCTATCTTTTGGCCTTCTATAATTAACTGTGCCTCGATCTTATCCATATAGTACTTCTCATAGGCCTTGGAGACAGCAGCAGTAAACGCCATGAGAGAAAATATTAAAATCGATACATACAATAAAAGCTGCTTACTAAGCAGTGACATTCGGTTTAACATATCACCTCACCTCGAATTTATATCCTACGCCCCAAACAGTTCGAATTCCCCAAGTTGCCTCTTCTTCTTTTAATTTCTCACGAATCCTCTTAATGTGTACATCCACAGTGCGGGTATCGCCAATATATTCATAGCCCCAAATTTTATCTAGCAGCTGTTCTCTTGTAAACACCTGATTTGGGTGAGAAGCTAAAAAGTACAGTACTTCCAATTCCTTGGGCGGAAAATCTAATCTTTGGTCATGATATGTCACAGAAAAATCAGAAAGATTAATAATAAGCCCTGGTAGTTCGATCCTTTTTGAATCCTCTGCCTTTGGCTTTACCTCATAGCGTCTTAAAACAGCTTTGACCCTAGCTACCATTTCCTTTGGATCAAATGGTTTTACAATATAATCGTCAGCGCCTAGTTCTAATCCCAAAACCTTATCAAATGTTTCGCCTTTGGCAGTCAACATAATAACAGGTGTATTTCCTTTTTTTCGGATTCCACTTAATACCTGATAGCCATCCATCCCTGGAAGCATAATATCAAGCATAACAAGAGAAGGCTGGAATGCCTGAAACTCTTCTAACGCCTTATTCCCATCATGTACTTGTCTTGTCTCATATCCCTCTTTCGCCAAATACAAGCTGATTAATTCTGCAATATGCTCGTCGTCATCCACAACTAAAATTTTTGTTTTCGGCATTTCGCAACCCCCTTCTCACTTTAACTCAACTACAGTAACACCCATCTCTCCTTCACCAAACATTCCCGGCCTATGACTTTTTACATGGGAATTTCGATCAAGGAAACTTTGCACTGCTGACCGGAGAGCACCAGTGCCTTTTCCATGGATAATCGTTACTTTTTTTAGCCCTGCCAAGTATGCATCATCAATATATTTATCTACAAGGCCAATACACTCATCCACTAACATGCCGCGACAGTCTAATTCTGACGAAATAAATTGGCTTTTTCCGCTTTTTACTTTCGCCACCACTTTTTTGGCGCTATTCGTTTCTTTTTCCGGCTTTGAGTCATCTAACATCAGTTCTGTCTTTGGCACTTTAATTTTCATCATTCCTGTCTGCACATAGACATCCCCATTGGTGTCAGGCGCTTTTAATACTGTTCCATTTTGGTCAAAGCTGATAATATAGACACTATCGCCTTCCTTGAGATTTTCCGGTGCCTTGTGATAGGACTTCTTTTTCTTGGAATTGTTTAAAAACTCTTCCTGCATTTTTGAAAGCTGTGTTTTCAGCTTCAGACGATTTGCATTCATCTGATTCAAATTGGCTTTCGACTTTGCGTCTCTGTTGATTTCTTTGATAATCCGGTCCGCTTCTTCTTTCGCCCGCTGATAAACCTGACGAGCTTCCTCTTGCGCTTTGGCAAGTATCTTTTCTCTGCTTTCCGCCGTTTTTTTCTTTTGTATCTCAACCTCTTCTTTCAGCCGTTCCGCTTCTTTCCGATAACTTTCCGCCCGTTCCTTCTCAATCAAAACTGTCCGCTTGCTCTCTTCCAAGTCTGTAATAACATCCTCAAACTTCACAGCTTCCCTGCTAATAAATTCCTTTGCCTCATGAATAATATCCTCCGACAGACCTAAACGTTTGGAAATGGCAAAGGCATTACTCTTCCCAGGCACGCCAATAAGAAGCCGGTAAGTAGGGCGCAAAGATTCCACATCAAACTCACAGCTTGCATTTTCCACACCCTCTGTGGAAATCGCATACACTTTTAATTCACTATAATGGGTCGTAACAGCAGTACGTATCTTTCGTCTGTGCAAATGCGTAATAATACTCATCGCTAAAGCTGCGCCTTCTGTAGGATCCGTTCCTGCGCCAAGCTCATCAAACAAGACAAGGGACTGCTCCGTCACTTCCTCCAGAATCCGTACCGTGTTACTCATATGTGCAGAAAATGTAGATAAGTTTTGTTCAATACTCTGTTCATCTCCAATATCCGCAAACACATCATCAAAAACTGCCAGCTGACTGTTATCAAATGCTGGTATATGAAGGCCCGACTGTCCCATCAGCGTAAATAGCCCTAACGTTTTTAACGCTACCGTTTTTCCCCCTGTATTTGGTCCTGTAATCAGGAGGGTGGTAAATTCCTTGCCTAAATAAATATCTATGGGAACAACAGCCTTTTTGTCCAGCAACGGGTGTCTTGCCTTTCGAATATTGATGTATCCTTTTGTATTAAAGTACGGCTGACTCGCCTCCATATCTAGCGATAACTCGCCTTTTGCAAATACAAAATCTAAATGGGCGATGACATCCAAATTAGCGCTTAGAACCGCAGTATTCTCTGCCACAAGATCTGAAAGCATCCGCAGAATTTTTTCAATCTCTTCTTTTTCTTTCGCCTGCAATTCTTTAATTTTATTGTTCAGCGACACAACGCTCATTGGCTCAATAAAAACAGTACTTCCTGTATTGGATTGGTCATGGACCATTCCCTGGAATACATTGCGGTACTCACTTTTTACTGGAACGCAATATCTGTCGTTTCGGATGGTAATTACAGCATCTTGCAGCATTGTCCGATAACTTTGAGACGCAATAATTCCATTTAAATGTTCTCGAATTCTCTGGTTAGAAATTTGGATCTCTTTTCTTACACTTCTTAACCCTGCACTTGCATCATCAGAAATTTCTGTTTCTGATAAGATACAGCGGTTAATTTCTTTTTCCAGCGCTGCAAGGGGTGTAATCAAAGAAAAAAGATCCTCTAAACCTCCAAAGTTATCATCCTTTGTCTCATGAGAAGCATAGTTTTTCAGTTTGCGGCAGACATATAAAAATTCGCCGATTCCCATCAAATCTGCTGTTGTCAGCAGACCACCCATACTCCCGCGATGAAGCTGTGGACGTATGTCATGAAGCCCGCCTAAAGGCAAGCTGCCTTTTTTTAATATCATTTTTACTGCGTCCGTTGTCTCTGTCTGTCCATGAACGATGTCACTCATCTCCGTCATAGGCAAAAGTGTCTCTGCTTTTTCTTTTCCCATCGGGCTGACAGCAAAGTTCATAAGCCTTTGACGGACCTTGACAAATTCCAACGTACGCAACGCTCTTTCATTCATAATATAAACCTTTCTATCTATAAATAATTAGTCTAGCCTATCAAATCATTCCACCATCGCAGGTGATCACCTGGCCTGTAATAAATTCTGAATTATTACTTGCCAAAAAAACAGCAAGTTTCCCAATCTCCTCAGCTTTTCCAAACCGCATCAGGCTTATTTCCTCTGTCAGTGCCTCTCGATCTTCCTCTGTTAGCCACTGGTTCATTTTTGTCTCAATCACACCGCAGGCAATGGCATTGACCCGTATACCGCTAGGTCCTACCTCTCGCGCAAGGGCTTTGGTAAACGCATTCACCCCACCTTTTGCCGCAGAGTAAGCCACTTCGCAGCTAGCCCCCTTCACCCCCCACATAGAGGAAATATTGATAATGGAGCCGCTTTTTTCTTGAATCATTTTGGGCAAAGCCGCATGACAGCAGTTATAAACAGAATATAAATTTGTTTTCATAATCCTATTCCAGTCGTCAGGCTCCATATCTGTCAGCAAACCCACATAAGAAATACCTGCATTGTTTACTAAAATATCGATCTTTCCATAAATACTGATAATTTTGTCCATCATTTCTTTTGTTTCTTTATAGCTTGATACATCTGTCATATAGGAATAAGAATAATACCCCATATCCTTCAGTTCATTTTGTACTTTCACCAATTCATCCGCGCTTTTGGAGGCATTTAATATCACATTACAACCAGCCTTGGCAAATTCTATTGCAATTTGTTTCCCAATGCCTCTGCTTGATCCAGTAATCAGAACAGTTTTTCCTTTCAGTTCCATGAAAATCCTCCTTTTTCTATCTTGCAGCTGACTTCAGAAACTCAATCTCTTCCTGATATAGATTTGTTTTGTTGTCCAGCCATGGCGTCTCTAAAATCAACGGACGGCCAAAAGACGCCGGATGCTTCACTAATGCTGAAAACACTGATTTCCCGATATAATCTTTCCCCTTTGGATTATTTTTCTCTGCACCTAAATTGGCATGACGGTCCTTTCTTGCGCCGCACGGGTTTAATGATCCATTGATATGAAAAACCTTTAGGCGCTCCAAACCAATTGTCTGATCAAACTGCTGAAAAACGCCATCTAAATCATGAATCAAGTCATATCCGCTGTCATGGGTATGACAAGTATCAAAACAAACGCCTATTTTTTCTTCCAGATGCACTTTTTCTATAATGGCCTGCAGCTCTTCAAATGTTCTTCCCACTTCTGTCCCTTTTCCTGCCATTGTCTCAAGGCAGATCATTGGTTTTGTATTCTCATCCAAAATTTGGTTGAGTCCTTGAGCAATACGATTAATTCCATACTCTAAATCCCTGCCTGTATATGCGCCTGGGTGCAGTACCAAATATTTTCCGCCTACAGCCTGTGTCCGCTGAATTTCCTTGGCTAAAAATTCAACTGCTAAATTCCATGTCTCCTCTTTCCAGCTTGCCAGGTTTATAATATAGGGCGCATGCACCACAAACTCGCTTATTCCATGTGCCGACATAAATTCTTTTCCCTCTTCAATTTTCATGGAAGAAAGTTCTTTACGCACAGTGTTTTGAGGCGCACCAGTGTATGTCATAAATGTCGTAGCACCATAGCTGAATGCCTCCTGCGCTGCGCCTAACAAACCACCACGAATAGAAACGTGTGATCCAACTAACATATATCAAAATTCTCCTTCTACGATAAGCTCTTTATTCTAATTGTTATTACTATTTCAAAAAACCTGTTTTATTTTGAAATAGCAGTATCTTTCATTGATTGAAAAACCAGCATTCTTGTTGTTTTTACATAGTAACACAAATCTATAAGATTTGCAATTTCGCAGATCTTCTCAAATTTTTTTTAACAGAGTAGACTTTTCTAATTCAAAGATAGTATAATAGATTGTATCTATTCACATAGAAAGGATGATCCTATGCTGCAGCGACTTACAGACCATGAAATTAGTCTGATAGAATTATTTTGCCTCACAAGGGAACTTTTTCAGAAAAATAAAACGCCGTTATTTTTAATCACTGTATGCGTCTTTTTTCCCTTAAATATTTTAGCTGAAGTAATAAATTATCTGATGTTAGGGACGATCCAAGACTTTTCCGCCTTAATCGCCAATCCGGCATTAATAGACCAGTTTATCTATTCCGGCCAAGTTCAAGGGATAATTTTCTATGCCCTCGCCTCCTTGACAATTATTTATGTTTTTCAGCCAGTCGGCGTGATGGCCATTGCCATTGGGGTAAAAAAAGCGGTCTTTGCCCAAAAATATGAATTGCTTTCTTCAGAAACTGAAAACAAAATCGACTGGAAGTTTTGCATTAAGAAGGCAATTTCCCACGGAATTTATATCGTTCCAGCCTCCTTACTATACTTTTTTGCGATAACGTTTGGTATTTCGTTTCTTGTCCTTCCAGGAATTTTCTTTATGATTATTTGGTATTTCCATCCCTTTGCCATTGCGCTTTCAGACCAAAAAGCTCTTTCTTCTTTAACTTACAGCGGCAAGTTGGTGCAGGGCAGATTTTTCCGCACACTGGTGGATCTCTTCGCAATTTTCATACTAAATAATATATTATCTTACGCTGTGGGCAGTTTGTTCGCTCTGGGTGGAACAAACTTTCTGTTCGACGTCTTAGGCAATTTTGTTATGTCTTCGATCTCCTGTATCCTGGTAACGGCATATACCCTTTATTATTTGAATCGGGAATACATCGTCACAGGAAAAATTTATCAGGAAGATCCACAAACGGAGCAATCCCATTTCATCGATGAATAAGATTTTTTCAACGAGAACAACTTTGTTCTCGTTTTTTATTTAATTTTTCTATAGCTCCAGATTCCTGTTGGGGAAATATAGCAGTTTTTTGTCCATTCTTTTATCAAGCCTATACAAAATCTCTCTGTTGATCCATCATTTTATCAAATTTTATTTCAATTCTCTATCTGTTTCTCTGTTATTCTCTCCATAAAATGATATTTACTCGACTCTTTTTTTATGGTAATCTTATAAATAAATGAAATTCTTATGTGGCAATGCTAATAGCTGGAGGTATACAATAAAAAATGGTAGCAAAAAATATAAAATTAACAGAAGAAGAAAAAAAGTATTTAGCGCTTTTAAGCCAAAAATATCCTAATATCGATACCGCAAGTTCTGAAATCATCAATCTGGAGGCTATTATGAACCTCCCAAAGGGTACCGAACATTTTGTCTCTGATATCCATGGAGAGTTTGACTCCTTCAGCCATGTACTAAGAAACGCTTCCGGCGTTATCAAAAACCATATCAGCGACATCTTTGGCACAAGTATTCGGGATTCTGAAAAAAGAACTTTGACAACGTTAATTTACTATCCAGAACAAAAACTGGAAGAAATCGCAAAGACAGAGGTAGACATCAATGATTGGTACATGATAACCCTTCACCGGCTGGTCACAATCTGTAAAGTTATCTCCTCTAAATATACAAGATCTAAAGTGAGAAAAGCTTTGCCGAAAGAGTTTTCCTATATCATAGAAGAACTCCTTCATGAGGACGCTGTCACCAATGAAAAACAGTTATATTACAGTCAAATCATTCACACCATTATCGATTTGGACCAGGCAGATCGGTTTATTATCTCTATTTGTCATCTCATTCAGCGCCTTGCGATTGATCGTCTTCATGTCATTGGCGATATCTACGATAGGGGGCCAAAAGCGGCAAAAATTATGGAGTTGCTCTCAGAATATCATTCTGTCGATATTCAGTGGGGAAATCACGACATTTCCTGGATGGGAGCTGCCTGCGGCTGTCAGGCACTGATTTGTAATGTGGTAAGAATTTGCGCCCGTTATTGTAATCTGTCTACAGTGGAAGAAGATTATGGGATCAACATGATTCCTTTGGCAAGCTTTGCCGCAGATGTGTATGCCCAAGATCCGTGCACAGTATTTATGCCAAAAAATGTCGACGGAGATATTCTGACTGACAAAGAAATTCAATTGATTGCAAAAATGCATAAAGCTATCTTTATCATTCAGTTGAAAGAGGAAGCCAAAATTATCAAACGGCACCCTGAATTTCAAATGGAAGGCCGGCTGCTACTGGATAAAATCAATTTTGAGACCGGAACAATCAATTTAGATGGTATGGAATACCCTCTGCTGGACACAAACTTTCCTACAGTAGACCCAAAAGATCCTTACCGCCTGACAGAGGAAGAACAGACCGTGATGGATAAAATTAAATCATCCTTTGTCAACAGCAATAAACTTCAGGAACATACCCGAATGATTTATAACAAAGGAAGCCTATATAAAATATTTAATTCTAACCTTCTATTTCATGGCTGTATCCCAATGAATGCTGACGGTTCCTTGAAGGAAGTGACTTTCCGCGGAGAAAAGTATAAGGGGCGGGAGTATATGGATGCTGTAGAAATAGCTGCACGCGAAGCATATTTTAACAAACCTCACACGGATGGTCGCCGCAGCTGTATGGACATTATGTGGTATTTATGGTGCGGAGCAGACTCTCCTTTATTTGGCAAGCATGCAATGACTACTTTTGAGCGGTATTTCATCGAAGATAAACAAACCCATAAGGAAGTCAAAAATCCATACTACGATTTAAGAAATGGCGAAGATGCCTGTATCACTGTTTTAGAAGATTTTGGATTAAATCCAGAGACAAGCCATATCATTAATGGCCATGTCCCTGTAAAGGTTTCTAAAGGAGAAAGTCCAATCCATGCCAACGGCAAACTATTTGTCATTGATGGAGGATTTGCAAAAGCTTACCAAAAAGTAACTGGTATCGCTGGATATACCCTAATCTACAACTCTCATGGTATGAATTTAGTTTCCCACGAGCCATTTGTATCCACAGAAAAAGCAATTGCTGAAGAAAAGGACATTCTTTCCTCCACTGTAGCTGTACAGTACACTCAGTCCCGTATCCGTGTACGTGATACAGATATCGGAGAGGAACTCCAGCAGCAAATCGATGAATTAAAGCTCCTCTTAAACGCCTATCACACAGGTCTATTGAAAGAAAAAATATGAATGTCTTGCTCCTAAGATAGATTTGACTAAAAAGCGACAGCTAACATAAGTTGTCGCTTTTTCTATTCCCCCTCTATATGCCACCATATTCTAAAATATGAGCACAGGTTTATTTTCTTTTTCTGTACAGGCACCCTTTCCCACCTTTTACAATATGATACTTATGAAAAAAAGATATGGAGATCAGCAATGAAAGAATTATTTGATAACTTTTATTCCGCTTGCGGTTGCACTGAAGAAGATGTCCCAAACAACACACCAAACATTCCATCAGACTCATCTGACTGTGATGACTGGATACTGAAAAAAGTTGGATACGCTCAGGCCTATGTTCCGTTCCAGAAATTTAAACCAATTTCAGAAGCTGACCAGGGGCTGGCCTGCGGCACAATTTTTCCATCACTTGTTATGCCATATAAAAAAGGCACTGGCCTTGCCAACGATTGATGTTTAGGGAGGATTAAAATTATGGATAGAGATGAATTGCTTCGAAATCTTTCCAGCTTGGATTTTATGGCCGTCGATTTAGCACTGTTTTTGGATACCCATCCAGAGGCGACAGAGGCGATTAGCGAGTACAATAAAATCATACGGGCTGCGGATACTGTACGTGCGAAATACGAAGAAAACTATGGTCCACTCTGCTCCTTCCGTTCTTTCAATAGATCAGAAGAAACCTTCCAGTGGATTGACAATCCTTGGCCATGGGAAGAATCATTTAATTTTGAGATGACAAAGGAGTGTGAGTAAGCATGTGGATCTATGAGAAAAAATTGGAGTTTCCTGTCAAAATAACAAAACCTGATGCCCGCATGGCAAAAATTATCATCGAACAATATGGTGGAGCATAATCCATTAGGGTATAGTTTTTTAATATATAATACAGTACTTCTAACCAGAGACCTCATAAAAAAGAAAATGAGCGGTTTTTAGCCACGCTCAGGGCTTAAAAAGTTTGTAAATATAAAACAGTCTTTATTATTATTATACAACACTATATATAGTCAGTCAACAAATATTTTTTACATATCTTGTGTTATCTAAAAAATGTCCTCTTTTTTCTCAGGCAATTGTGAATCGTCTTGTCGTTGTCTGTTTTAAGTATTGGTTATACATGTTGCTATGCTCTCTTTCAAATGCCTTTGTGTCAAATCTCTTGTTAATGACCTCTTTCCAGCGGATAATATAGTTCTTTGTCTCCGCTTCCTCTACGCCTTTTTC